>NZ_CP087879.1:3000000-3202016 GCF_021442325.1 Agromyces marinus
GGGAGCTCCTTCATGGCCGAGACCGCGGCGAGCAGCGCTGCGGCGAAGATCCCGGGCCGGGCCAGGCGCGCCGTGACCGCCCACCAGGTGCGTGCGCGCGAGTTGCCGAGCGTGCGCGAGACGTCCTCGAGCGAGACCGGCACCTGCCCGGTCGCCGAGCGGATCGAGCCGATCGCCTTGGGCATGAACAGCACGCCGTACCCGAACGCGAGCACGAGCGCGGTCTGGTAGAGCGCCGGCACGACGCTCAGCGAGAAGAACACGAGCGAGAGGCCGACCACGATGCCGGGCAGGCCGAGCGCGAGGTAGCCGGCGGACTCGATCCCCCGGACGAGCCGGCCGCGGTGCCGCGCCGCGAGGATGCCGATGGGCAGCGCGAGCAGGACGGCGACGACCGCGCCTCCGGCCGAGAGCAGCACGGTGTTCGCGAGCGCGGTGCCGAGTTCGGCGAATTCGAACGCCTGCAGCGTCTCGGCCGTCAGCACCCTGCCGAGCAGCACCGCGACGGGCACGACGACGGCGACGGCGGGCACGAGCACGAGCAGTCCGACGGCGGGAACGGTCCACGGCCCGAGCCGCGTCATCCGTCGCCGCCCCACCGAGGGCGCCGCCTGGATGCGCCGCGCGGCGCGGCCGCGGGCGAACTGCTCGCCGACCACGACGAGCAGCGCCAGGCTCACCAGGATGACGGCGAGGACGGCGGCCTCGTCGCGGCTGAAGCTGGCCGAGTACGCCTGCTGGATGGCGGTCGTGAGCACGGGGAACCGGAACAGTGCGACGCCGCCGAAGTCGCTGAGCGTGTAGAGGCAGACGAGGAGGGCGCCCGCGAGCACCGCGGGCCGGATCTGCGGCCAGGTGCCGAGCATGAACGATCCGAGCGGTCCGCGGCCGAGCGTGCGCGCGACGTCGTCGAGGCCGGTGCTGCCGATGCGCAGCGCCGCCGCGACGGGAAGGGTGACGTACGGGACCGAGACGAAGCTCAGCACGAGCCACGCCGCCCAGAAGCCGCGCATCGACGGCTGCCACGCGAGCCAGCCGTATGCGGCGAGGTAGGAGGGCATCGCGAGGGGGAGGGCTGCGAGCACCGCCCACATGCCCCGCCACCGCAGCCGGGCCCGCGCGAGCAGGAAGGCGCTCGGCACGCCGAGCGCGACCGCGGTCGCGGTGACGGATGCCGCGAGCAGCACCGAGTTGCCGACGAGGAGCGGGATCCGGGGCCGCTCGAAGACCGCGGTGAGCTCGGCCGGGTCGGCGGATGCCACGCGCACGATGAGGTGCACGACCGGGATCGCGGCGAGCGCGACCGCCGCCAGGGATGCCGCGACGAGCCCCCACGGACGGCGTGGGGTCGTGGTCGCGGCCGCGGTCATCGCTCGAGGCTAGATCAGGCCGTTGTCGGCGAGGAGGCGCTGCGATTCGCCGACCGAGTGGAGGTCGCTGAGGTCGAGACCGGGATTCACGAGCGATTCGAGCGCGGGCAGGCCCTCGGGTGCGTCGATGCCGGGGAGCAGCGGATACTCGAAGGTCTCCTCGACGAAGTAGCGCTGGGCCTGCTCGGAGATGAGGAACTCCACGAACGCGCGCGCGTCGGCGTCGTCGGCGGCGCCCTTCAGGATCGCGGCACCGGTGACGTTGACGATGCCGCCCGGATCGCCCGGGAGGAACTTCAGCTGCGCGCGCATGTTGCCGGCGCCGACCTCGGCCGCCTGCCGGTACCAGTAGTAGTGGTTGATCAGGCCGATCTGCGCCTGACCTGTGTTCACGAGGTCGAGCGAGGCGAGGTTGTTCTCGGTCAGTTCGGGCTCGTTGTCGGCCATGCCGGCGACCCATTCGGCTGCGGCCTCCTCGCCCTCGAGCACGCGCAGGGCGGTGATGAAGGACTGGAAGCTGGCGTTGCCCGGAGCGAAGGCGACCTGCCCGCCCCACTCGTCGGCGGTGAGGTCGTCGACGGTCGAGGGCACCTGGTCTTCGGTGAGCTGCTCGCTGTCGTAGGCGAGCACCCGAGCGCGGCCGGTGACGCCGACCCACGAGCCGTCGGTGGAGGTGAAGCCCGCGGGGATCTGATCGGCGAGGTCGGCGGGGATCTCGGTCACGAGGTCGGCGTCGGAGAGGGCGCCGAGGGCGCCGGCGTCCTGTGAGAGGAAGACCTCGGCGGGCGTTCGATCGCCCTCTTCGAGGACGAGGGCGGTCAGCTCGGGGGTCGCCGCGTAGCGCGCCTCGACCTGGATGCCGGTCTCCTCCTCGAACTGCTCGATGAGGGGGCCGACGAGGCTCTCGGCGCGACCGACGTAGACGGTGAGCGTGTCGTCGTCGCCGGGCGAGGCGGTGCATCCGCTGAGGGCGATGGCCGTGGCGGCGAGGCCGCCCGCGAGGACGAGTCCGCGGTGTGCGCGCATGGGCGTGCTGCTCCAACGTGGTCGGTGTGAAAGGTGAGCGCCCGTCGAGTCCGGACCAGGCAAGCTTAGCCTCACCTGACCCACGGGACGAGTCGGGGGTCTTGACGCGACATCCGCTCCCGTTTAGATTAAGCAGATCACTAATTAAGGAGTTGCTTATATGGCGGGCGCATCCGACGAGCTCAGCCTCGTGTTCCACGCCCTCGCCGACCCCACCAGGCGCGCGATCCTCTCGCGCCTGCACCGGGGGCCGACGACCGTCGGAGACCTGGCCGAGCCCTTCGCGATGAGCCGCCCCGCGATCTCGCAGCACCTCGGCGTGCTCGAACGCGCCGGGCTCATCGAGCGCACTGCGAGCGCGCAGTGGCGAACCTGCACGCTGCGCACCGAACCGCTCGACGAGGCGTCCGACTGGGTCGAACGCCACCGCGGCGAGTGGAACGAGCGCTTCGACCTGCTCGACGAGCACCTCCGACGGATGAGAAGGGGAACCCCATGACCGCGCAGACCGACGCCCAGTTCACCATCACCCGCATCTTCGATGCGCCCCGCGAAGCGGTCTGGCTGGCCTGGACCGAGTCCGCCGACGCGGCCGAATGGTGGCACCCGCGCGGCATCGTCATCAAGGACGGCAGCGTCTCCGTCGACGCCCGGCCGGGCGGCAGGTACGCCTACACGATGGTGGACCCGGCCGACGGCACCGAGTACCCGACCGCCGGCGTCTACCGCGAGGTCGACCCGCCCCGGCGACTCGTCTTCACCTGGGGCTCACCCGGCGACCCGGACGAGAGCGCCCCCGTCATCACGGTGGACCTGCGGGAGCTCGAGGACTCGAGGACCGAGATGCTGTTCCACGTCCGCGGCTTCCCCGGCGCACCGGGCGATGAGAACGTGTACGACGGCTGGGACTCGGCGTTCGACATCCTCGGGGAGCACCTCCTCGCCGCCGCGCACTGACACGCCGCTCACCGACGCCGCCGCGCGTCTGGGAGAATCGTCCGGTGACCCCTGAGTTCCAGCCCCTGCACGACACCGCCTTCCGCGGCTTCGCCTCCGACAACTACTCCGGCGTGCACCCCGAGGTGCTCGCCGCGATCGCGGGCGCGAACGGTGGGCATCAGGTCGCCTACGGCGACGACGACTACACGGGTCACCTGCACGAGGTCTTCGCCCGTCACTTCGGCGACCCCGTCGAGGTGTTCCCGGTGTTCAACGGCACGGGCGCGAACGTGACCGCGCTGCAGTCGATGCTCCCGCGCTGGGGCGCGGTCATCGCGGCATCCACGGCCCACATCAACGTCGACGAGGGCGGGGCGCCCGAGCGCGTGGGCGGCATCAAGCTCCTGACCGTGCCGACGGATGACGGCAAGCTCACGCCCGAGCTCGTCGATCGCGAAGCGTGGGGCTGGGGCGACGAGCACCGGGCGCAGCCGCTGGTCGTGTCGATCACCCAGACGACCGAGCTCGGCACCGCCTACTCCGTCGACGAGATCCGCGCGCTCGCCGACCACGCCCACGAACGCGGCATGCGCCTGCACATGGACGGCGCCCGCATCAGCAACGCGGCGGCATCCCTCGGCCTGCCGCTGCGCGCGTTCACCCGCGACGCCGGGGTCGACGTGCTCAGCTTCGGCGGCACCAAGAACGGCGCGATGCTCGGCGAGGCGATCGTGGTGCTCGAGCCGGAGGCATCCGAGGGCCTGAAGTACCTGCGCAAGCTCAACATGCAGCTCTCGTCGAAGATGCGCTTCGTGTCGGCCCAGCTCGTCGCACTGCTCGACGGCGACCTGTACCTGCGCAACGCCTCGCACGCCAACGCCATGGCGTCGCGCCTGCGCGACGCGCTCGACGCGGGGATCGCCGCGGGCGAGCTGCCCGGCCTGTCGTTCACGCAGGCGACCCAGTCGAACGGGGTCTTCGCGGCACTGCCCGGCGGCGTCGCCGACCGGCTCCGCGACCGGGGCTTCAAGTTCTACGACTGGGATGCCGCGCGCGGCGAAGTGCGCTGGATGTGCTCGTTCGACACGACCGAGCACGACATCGACGCGTTCGTCACCGGCATCCGCGAGGAACTCGCGCGCGCACACCCCTCCGCCGAGTGATACTCGCGCCGCCGAGTGATGCCGCTGCAGCGACATCACTCGGCGGTACCGGCATCACTCGGCGACAAGCGCATCACTCGGAGGCAAGCGCGGCGAGGGCGAGGGCGAGGGGCGAGTTGCGGAGCGACACCGCTCCCGGAATTCTCGGAGCCTCCATGCGTTGCAATGGACTGGGACGACGGAGTCCTTCCCTCGGAACCACCGGAAGGCACCCCATGACCCTCATCGACGTCGCGACCCGTCGCGTCCCCACCGACGCCCCGCTCATCGCCCCGCTCCGCGAACGCTGGAGCCCCCGAGCCTACGACCCCACCGCCGACGTCTCCGACGAGACGATCCGCACCCTCCTCGAAGCCGCGCGCTGGGCGCCCTCGGCCAACAACGTGCAGCCGTGGCGGTTCATCGTCGCGCGCCGAGGCACCCCCGCATTCAGCGCGATCCACGATGCGCTCGTCGGCTTCAACCAGGCCTGGGCCGACTCGGCAGCAGCCCTCATCGTGAACGTCGCCGAGACGGTCGACGAGTCGGGCGCGCCGCGCCGGTGGGCCACCTACGACCTCGGCCAGGCGGTCGCGTACCTGTCGGTGCAGGCGCAGCACGACGGCCTCCACACCCACCAGATGGGCGGGTTCGACCCGGCACGACTCGCCGAGGCCTTCGGTCTCGACGAACGGTACGAGGTCGTGTCGGTCACCGCGCTCGGCATGCTCGGCGACGCGTCGACGCTGCCCGAACCGCTGCGCGAGCGCGAGGCAGCGCCGCGAACCCGCAAGCCGCTCGACGAACTGGTGATCGCCGCGGCGTGAGCCCCCGGCCGGGCGCTTCGCGGCCCCCTCGTCAGGGCCGCAGCAGCACCTTGATCGCGCGGCGCTCGTCCATCGCGGCGTAGGCCTCGGCGGCATCCGCGAGCGGCAGCTCGAGGTCGAAGACCCGGCCGGGGCGGATGGCGCCGGAGCGCACGTCGGGAAGGAGCTCCCCGATGTAGCCGCGCACGGGCGCGACCCCGCCGTTCACGCCGATGTTGCGGTTGAACATGGTCCGCACGGGCAGCTCGGGCCCGCCGTTCGGCGCGCCGACGTAGCCGACCATGCCGCCGGGGCGCGTCGAGCGCAGGGCCTGGTCCATCGACTCCCTGGTGCCGACGCACTCGAGCACGCGGTCGGCGCCGATGCCGCCGGTGAGCTCCCGCACGCGCGCGACACCCTCGTCGCCGCGCTCCTCGACGATGTGCGTCGCGCCGAACTCGCGGGCGAGCGCCTGCCGGTCGGCGTGGCGCGACATCGCGACGATGGTGGTCGCCCCGAGCCGCTTCGCGGCGATGATCGCGCAGAGCCCGACGGCCCCGTCGCCCACGACCGCGACCGAATCGCCCGGGCCGACACCCGCCGAGACCGCGGCGTGGTGGCCGGTGCCCATGACGTCGGAGAGCGCGAGGAGGCCGGGCACCTCGTCGTCGGCGACCGGGCCCGGCACGACGAACAGCGTGCCGTCGGCGAGCGGCACGCGCACCCGCTCGCCCTGGCCGCCATCGGCGACGCCGCCCACCCGGTCGTCGCCGCCCCACCAGCTGCCCGCGAGGCACGACGTGCTCACGCCGTTGCGGCAGTTCGCGCACGTGCCGTCGCACACGTAGAACGGTGCGATGACGAAATCGCCCGGCTTCACCGCGGCGACCTCGGGCCCGACCGACTCGACGACGCCGACGAACTCGTGCCCGATGCGGTGCGGTTCGTGCGTCGGCGTCACGCCGCGGTACGGCCAGAGGTCGGAGCCGCACACGCACGCGGCGACGACGCGCACGATCGCGTCGCCCCCGGTCGAGAGTTCGGGGTCGGGCACCTCTTCGACGCGGATGTCACGGGCGGCGTGGATCACGGTGGCGAGCATGCATGCGAGCCTACGCTCAGCGCCCGCGTGACCCTGTCGGCGGCACGGCCGCACGGAGGTTCGCGGCACGCCCGCTCACACGTGCGGCACGAACTCCTGCCATGCGCGCCGCTTCTTCCGTCGCGGGTCGGCGACCACGCGGTCGACCGCGTCGAACACGAGCGTGCGACGGTACCGCTCGTCGTAGCGCGGCCAAGCGGGGCGAGGGCGACCGGATGCCGCGAAGCCGGCCCAGTGCGCCTGCATCCGCCGCCCGACCGCACGGAACATGCGCCGCCCGCCGAGCAGGGTGAGCCCCGTGCCGACCGGGGTGTCGAACTTCTCGAACAGCGCGAACAGTTCGAGCCCGTGGGTCGCGTCGAGGCCGAGCCAGCGCGCCGCGCGCGGCGCGGCGTCGAACCGGTAGCACCAGGTCGGCGCGTATCGGGAGTGCCGCTCGGCGACCTTGACGCTCGGGAACCAGAACGTGAAGTCTCCCGCGAAGTCGGCGGCTGCGCGCCGCTCGGGCAGCCCCGGGTAGCGCGCCGTGATCGCCTTGCGCGACTTCTTCCGCGTGTTGGCGAAGATCGCGCGGATCCGCGGCTTGGTCGTCGGCAGGATGTCGATGCGCCCCTCGAACAGCGAGCCCTCGCGGTCGTTCGTGCCGATGATGAGCGGCACGCGGTGAGCGATACCGTCTCGGAACGCGTCGAGCGGGCGCCGCGGCAGGAACTCCCCGTCGATCACCGGCGCGAGGGCGATCGTGCCCGGGTTCTCGTCTGGCGTGCGCACGCAGAGTTCGGTCGTCGCGGCGGCCAGGAGCATGGGGTCGGTCGTGCGCAGCATCGTGGCGGCGTCCTCGGGCGCTTCGCTCTCCAGGTCGTCGTCGTCGACCATGCGCGCGAGGATGCGGACGTACTCGGCCGCCCACCGCTGCGCGATCTCGGGCGGGTAGACGGCGTTCGCGGGCGAACTCTG
Source organism: Agromyces marinus (assembly GCF_021442325.1). Classification (NCBI taxonomy): domain Bacteria; kingdom Bacillati; phylum Actinomycetota; class Actinomycetes; order Micrococcales; family Microbacteriaceae; genus Agromyces; species Agromyces marinus. The sequence goes on from NZ_CP087879.1 coordinate 3,007,343, forward strand.
CGCGATCGCCCGCGCGAAGAGCCCCTCGGCAGCGGGAACCGTGAGCAGGGTCGTGACCGAGTTGCCGCCGGACGACTCGCCGAAGAGCGTCACCCGGTCGGGGTCGCCGCCGAAGGCGCGGATGTTGCGTCGCACCCACTCGAGCGCGGCGACCTGGTCGCGCAGGCCCAGGTTCGCCTCGAACGGATGCCGCGGACTCGAGTACGCCCGCAGGTCGAGCCAGCCGAGCGCGCCGAGGCGGTAGTCGATGCCGACGTAGACGACCCCGTGCGCACGCGCCATCCGCTCGCCCTGCCTCGGGTACTCGGCTGCCGAGCCGACGCTGTAGGCGCCCCCGTGCACGAAGACCATGACCGGTCGGAGCCCGCCGTGCTCGCCCGCATCCGGCGCGGTGACGTTCAGGTGCAGGCAGTCCTCGCTTCGCGCGAGGTGCTCGGCCGCGCCGAGGAACTGGCCGCGCCGGTGCTGCGGCGCGACGGGCCCGAAGTCGGCGGCGTCGCGGATGCCGCCCCACGGCGCGGCCGGCACCGGGGCGCGGAACCGCAGGTCCCCCGCGGGCGCGGCCGCGTACGGGATGCCGCGCCACTGCCGCGTGCCACGCCGACGCCGCCCTCGGACCGCGCCCGTGTCGAGTTCGACGACCAACCCATCGTCTCTGCGCACCCCCAACGACATGCGCTCGACGGTAGGTCGCCCGGGTGAACTGCCGGTAGCGGATGCCGCGTCGGCATGTCTGCGGGATGCGGCAGACTGCACAGGTGACCGGCATGCGACCCTTCTGGAACGCGCTCCCGACCGAGGGGCGTTGGCTGCTCTCGACGGTCGCGATCCAGACGCTCGGGCGCGGGCTGACGCTGCCGTTCACGATCATCTACCTGCACGAGGTGCGCGGGTTCGACCTCGCGCTCTCGGGTGCGCTCATGAGCGTCATCGCGATCACGGCGCTCGCCGTCACGGGGCCGGGCGGCTCCCTGATCGACCGGTACGGCGCCCGCTCGGTGCTGCTCGTCGGCCTGGCGGCGATGATCGCCGGCTGCACCCTGCTCGCGTACGCGACGCACCCGGCGGTCGCGGCGGTCTCGCTCGTGCTCATGGGCGTCAACTTCGGCGTCTCGTGGCCGGGCTTCAACGCGCTCATCGCCACGGTCGTCGACGGCGAGATCCGACAGCAGTACTTCGGCATCAACTTCGCGTTGGTGAACCTGGGCATCGGCGTGGGCGGCATCATCGGCGGCTTCTTCATCGACGTCGACGAACCGGCGACGTTCACGACGATCTTCCTGGCCGACGCCGCCGGCCAGCTCATCCCGATGGCCCTGCTGCTCGGTCCGCTCCGACACGTCCGCACGCAGGGCGGCGACGACGACCACCCCGACGACGGCGACGCGATGAGCTACCGGGCGATCCTCCGCCGCCCGGCGATCCTCTGGCTCACGCTGCTCACGTTCATCGCGATGTTCATCGGCTACGGCCAGATGGAGGCGGGCTTCCCCGCCTTCGCCCGGCAGGTGTCCGAGGTGTCCACGCAGGTCGTGGGCTTCTCGTTCGCGGTCAACACCGCGGTGATCGTGCTCCTCCAGTTCACCGTGCTGAAGCTCATCTCCGGGCACCGGCGCACGCGCGTGATGCAGGTCATGGCACTCGTGTGGATCGTCTCGTGGCTGATCCTCGGCGCGACCGGGCTGGTCCCCGACTCGATCGCCGCGGCGATCGGCGTGCTCGCGTTCATGGGCGTCTTCGCCTTCGGCGAGACGATGCTCCAGCCGACCGTGCCCGCGATGTACAACGACCTCGCGAGCGACCGGAACCGCGGCCGCGTCAACGCGGTGAACGCGGCCGCGTTCCAGGGCGGCGCGATCACCGGGCCGATCGCCGCCGGTCTGCTGCTCGGGCACGGGTGGCACGCGGGCTACATCGCGACGATGGTCGTCGGATGCGTGGCGATCATCGCGCTCGCGATCGCGCTCGAGCGCCGGGTCCCGGCGACGGCGAACGGCGTCCCGGAACCATCGACGCCGGCGTCGCCGTCCCCGATGCCGACGCCGACGTCCGAGCCGTCCTGACGCTCGTCCTACTCCTCGACGATCTCCGCATCGATGACGTCGTGGTCGCCGCCCTCGGGTGCGTCGCCCGGCGCGGGCGCGCGCGTGACCGTCAGGTGCTCGCCGTCGCCCGCGAGCCCGACGACGACGGCGTCGCCGTCGCGGATCTCGCCCGCGAGCAGTGCCCGGGCGAGCCGATCGGCGACCTCGGCCTGGATGAGCCGGCGCAGCGGCCGGGCGCCGAACAGCGGGTCGTATCCGCGCTCGGAGAGCCAGGTCCGCGCGTCGGGCGTGACGCCGAGCTCGAGCCGACGCTCGTGCAGTCGCGCGGTGAGCCGGTCGATCGAGAGGTTCACGATCTCGCCGAGTTCCTCGTGCGTGAGGGCCGAGAACACGACGAGGTCGTCGAGGCGGTTGACGAACTCCGGCTTGAACGACTGCCGCACCGCGGCCATGACCGCCTGCTCCTTCTCCTCCTCTGAGAGCGTCGGGTCGATGAGGAACTGCGAGCCCAGGTTCGAGGTGAGCACGAGGATCACGTTCCGGAAGTCGACCGTGCGGCCCTGGCCGTCCGTCAGCCGCCCGTCGTCGAGCACCTGCAGGAGCACGTCGAACACCTCGGGGTGCGCCTTCTCGACCTCGTCGAACAGGATCACCGAGTAGGGGCGGCGGCGGACGGCCTCGGTGAGCTGCCCGCCCTGCTCGTAGCCGATGTAGCCGGGGGGCGCGCCGACGAGACGCGCCACCGAGTGCTTCTCGCCGTACTCCGACATGTCGATGCGCACCATGGCGTGCTCGTCGTCGAAGAGCACCGACGCGAGCGCCTTGGCGAGCTCGGTCTTGCCGACGCCGGTCGGGCCGAGGAACAGGAACGATCCGGTCGGCCGGTCGGGGTCGGAGACGCCGGCGCGTGCCCGACGCACCGCGTCGGCGACGGCCTCGACCGCACGCCGCTGGCCGATCACGCGACGCCCGAGCTCCTGCTCGAGGTGCAGCAGCTTCTCGGTCTCGCCCTGCATGAGCCGGCCGACGGGGATGCCGGTCCACTGCGCGATGACCGCGGCGATGTCCTCCTCGGTCACCTGCTCGTTGACCATCCGCGGCTCGTCGGGCGCCTGCTCGGCCTGCTCGGCGGCCTCGAGGTCGCGCTGCAGCTGCGCGATCGTCTCGTACTCGAGCTTCGACGCGCGCGCGTAGTCGGCCTCGCGCATCGCGCGGTCGCGCTCGGTGACGGCCTCGTCGAGGCGCTTCTTCAGCTCGCCGACGCGGTTCAGCGACATCCGCTCGCGCGACCAGCGCTCCTCGAGCGACGCGAGCTCGCGCTCCTTCTCGATGAGGGTCTCGTGCAGGCGCTCGAGGCGCTCCTTCGAGGCCTCGTCCTTCTCCTTCTTCAGCGCGAGCTCCTCGAGCCTCATGCGATCGACCTGGCGCTTGAGCTGGTCGATCTCGACCGGGCTCGAGTCGATCTCCATCTTCAGGCGCGACATCGCCTCGTCGATGAGGTCGATCGCCTTGTCGGGAAGCTGCCGCGCGGTGATGTAGCGGTTCGAGAGCGCGGCGGCCGCGACGAGCGCGGCATCGGTGATCGTCACGCCGTGGTGCGCCTCGTACCGGCCCTTGAGCCCGCGGAGGATCGCGATCGTGTCCTCGACGCTCGGCTCGCCGACGAACACCTGCTGGAAGCGGCGCTCGAGCGCGGCGTCCTTCTCGACGTACTCGCGGTACTCGTCGAGCGTCGTCGCCCCGATGAGCCGCAGTTCGCCGCGCGCGAGCATGGGCTTCAGCATGTTGGAGGCCGCCACCGAGCCCTCGCCGCCGCCCGCGCCCATGAGCAGGTGAAGCTCGTCGACGAAGGTGATGATGCGGCCCTCGGCGTCGTTGATCTCCTTGAGCACGGCCTTGAGTCGCTCCTCGAACTGGCCTCGGTACATGGCGCCCGCGACGAGCGCCGAGATGTCGAGCGCGACGAGCTGCTTGTCCTTGAGCGAGTCGGCGACGTCGCCGGCCACGATGCGCTGCGCGAGCCCCTCGACGACGGCGGTCTTGCCGACGCCGGGCTCGCCGATGAGCACGGGATTGTTCTTCGTGCGCCGGGTGAGCACCTGGCTGACCCGGCGGATCTCGGCGTCGCGGCCGATCACTGGGTCGAGGCTGCCCTGCCGGGCGATCTCAGTGAGGTTGACGCCGTACTGTTCGAGCGCCGACTTCTGCTCCTCCTGCGAGCTCGGCGCGCCCTGCATGTTTGCCACATCGGTCCCTTCGTCAAACTTGAGTCTATACGACTCAACTCTGTCCTCGCCTCCCTGTTCCGCTCACGCACGAGCACGCCTGTGGACAGGGAATGCACGGTCGAGGGGTCGCGTTACGGTGGAGCACGGACCCGAACGAGGAGGAACGGATGCCGCTGCACGGCGACTACGCACCCAGCACGTCCAAGTGGGCGCGCGACCAGGCCGAGACCTACGAGGCGACAGGGGGTCGCGAGGCGAACTCGCTGCGCGGCCGGCCCGTCATCGTGCTCACCACGGTCGGCGCGAAGACCGGCAAGCTGCGCAAGACGGCACTCATGCGCGTCGAGCACGACGGCGAATACGCCGTCGTCGCGAGCCGCGGCGGCGAGCCCGAGCACCCCGCCTGGTACTTCAACCTGAAGGAACAGCCGCTGGTCGAGCTCCAGGACCGCCACGGCAAGGGCGACTACCTCGCACGCGAGGTGAGCGGCGCCGAGAAGGAGCTGTGGTGGTCGCGTGCGACCGAGGTCTGGCCCGACTACGACGACTACCAGGCGAAGACCGACCGCGAGATCCCGATCTTCGTGCTCACCCCGGTCGGCTGACCCGCGCACGGCGGCCCACGGGTCAGAGCCAGCGCATCGTGAACGTCCGGGCGAGCACGCCGCGCATCCCCGGCAGTCCGAGCACGCGCACGGCGGCGTTCCGCGCCCGCAGCGGCAGGCCGCTCGCCGGCGCACCCATGCGCATGTTGAACGCGGCCTGCCTGACGGCTCGCGACGCGGCCGCGCGCCGCGCGCGATCGTAGGCGCCGAACACGTCGACCGGTGCCGAGGCGGCGAGCGCAGCGGCCAGTTCGCGGTCGAGGTGCACGGCATCGCTCCAGCCGAGGTTCATGCCCTGGCCCCCGATGGGGCTGATCTCGTGCGCGGCATCGCCGGCGAGCGCGACCCGACCCGCCGCGATCGGGTACGCGACGTGCTGCGACGCCTCGAACGCCGTGGGTTCCGACGCGGCATCCGCGTCGAAGGCGGCGCCCGTCCGCGATGCGACGACCGTGGCGACCGCGGCCACGTCGAGGTCGACCGGTTCGCGGCGCACGCGCGCCACCCACCGGCGCCGGCCGCCCGGCATCGGGAACGACTCCACGACGCCCGACGGTTCGAAGTGCAGCAGGGCGGTCTCGGGCTCCCCGGTGTCGTCGCGCGTGTCGCACATGACGTAGTTCGCCCGCCCGCCGTGCGGTCGCCATTCCGCGCCCATGAGCGAGCGGATGCCGCTGCGCACGCCGTCGGCCCCGACCGCGTAGCGCGCCGCGAGGTCGACGGCGCCGTCGTTCCCGTCCGCGTGCACGATCAGGTGCGTTCCGCGGTCGGTGATGCCGTGGACCTCGAGGCCCCGCCGGAGGTCGACCGTCCGCGCCCCGGCGAGCCGGGCCTCCAGGAGCGCCTCGACCTCCCGCTGCGGGAGCGAGTGGACGCGGCCGGACTTCGGGAACCGGAGGGAGCCGAGCGTCCGTCCGTCGCACGTCACGCGGCCGTCGCGGATGACGACCGCCCGTCGGCGCACCTCGTCGCCGACGCCCGCCGCGGCGAGTGCCCGCAACCCCGGCGGGTGGATGCCGATGGCTCGCGACGACGTGCCGGCCGGCGCGGCATGGCTGCGCCGTTCGACCACGACGGCGCGCAGGCCCCGCCGGGCGAGCAGGCAGCCGAGCAGCAGCCCGACCGCTCCGCCGCCCACGACGACGACGTCGTGCATCGTGCGATCGCCCGACCCGGTCATCGGAGGATCTCGCTCCCCCAGACCAGTTCGAGGCGCGACGGGAACCCCCGCTTGACCCGCCATCCCTCGGGGAGGACGCGTGCCAGTTCGGGGGCCGTGTGGCTCCTCCGGATCGAGGTGAGCCCGTCGGGCCGGATGTACGAGCCGGAGAGCACGTTCCACGCGAAGGGCAGCGTCGCCGCCCAGAATCCGAGGTACGCGCCGCGCCCGCGCTCGATGTCGCCGTGCACGCCGATGCCGCCCGGTGCGACGAGTCGCTCGGTGTCGGCGAGCAGGGCGCCCAGCTCGGGTGCGGTGAGGTGGTGGAGCACGTGGTTCGACCAGACCACGTCGAACGCCTCGCCCTCGGCCACGAGGTCGGCGGAGGTCGCGATCCGCGGACGGAACGCGGGGTCGTCGAAGCGGGAGCACGCGCGCACGGCCCGCTCGTCGGGGTCGATGGCGACGACCTCGAGCGGCAGTCCGTCGCGCCGGGCGAGCTGCAGGATCCGGATCGGGAGGTCGCCGCCGCCCGCTCCGATGTCGAGCATGCGCGCCCGATGCGTCGCCGACAGCCTCGGCCGGACCCATTCCTCGTAGACCGCCGCCGGCCGGGAGACGACCCGGTTGACGAGGGCGAACCTGCGGTAGGTGCGTTCGAGCATCACGGGATCGGCCGCGGGGTCGTCCATGCGCTCACGCGACCGCCGGTCCCGTTCGCCGAGGCCCGCGAGGGCCCGGAGCAGCCCGGGTTCGCGCAGCCCTCCCCTCAGCGCGGCGTCGGCTCGCGACATCCGTCAGCCCTCGACCGTCATGAGCGCGGACTCGACGGTCAGGCCCGGGCCGAACGCCATGGCGGCGACGCGGTCGCCGTCGGCGGCCGCCTCACGGTCGAGGATGTTCCGCAGCACGAACAGCACGGTCGCGCTCGACATGTTGCCGAAATCGCGCAGGGTCTCGCGCGCGGGCCGCAGCTGCTCCTCCGACAGGGACAGGCGCGCCTCGACCTTGTCGAGGATGCTGCGCCCGCCGGGGTGGATGGCCCAGTGCGCGACGTGGTCGCCCGCGGCATCCGTCGCGAGTGCCTCGGCGAGGTCGGCATCCGGGGCGAGCAACGGTTCGAGCGCACCGGTGATGTGGTCGTCGATGATCGCCGGGACGGCGTTCGAGAGCACCATCTCGAACCCGTGGTCGCCGATCTTCCAGGCCATGTCGCCCTCGCCGACGGGCGTGATGCGGGTCTCGAACCGGTCGAGGACGAACGAGCGCTCGCCATCCTCGGGCGGGCGGGCGGTCACGATGCCCGCTCCGGCACCGTCGGCGAACAGCGACGAGGCGACGATCGTGTCGGGGTCGTTCGACGAGCGCAGGTGGAGCGTGCAGAGTTCGACGCTCACGACGAGCACGACGGCATCCGCATCCGCCGTGCAGAACTGCGCCGCGGTGCGCAGCGCCGGGAGGGATGCGTAGCAGCCCATGAATCCGAGGTGGTAGCGCTGCACCGCCGGCCCGAGGCCGAGCTCGCGCACGAGCATGTAGTCGGGGCCGGGCGCGTAGAACCCGGTGCACGAGACGGTGACGACGTGCGTGATGTCGGATGCCTCGACGCCCGGCGTCGCGGAGATGGCGCGCCGCGCCGCCTCGAGGTAGAGCTTGGTCGCCTCGGTCGCGTAGATCTCGTTGCGCGCCTTGGTCCCGGGCAGGAGCAGTTCGCCGCTGCCGTTGTCGAAGAACACGGGCTCCTCGTCGCGGGCGTCGAAGGTGAGCTCGGCGAGCGCCGTGTACCGCCGCTCGATGCCGGACACGTCGAACGAGGTCGTGATGATCCGCTGCGCGAGGCGGTTCAATCCGGGCTGCGCGGCGAACACGTCGCGGACCGCGGCCTGCGGGAGCTCGGTCGGGGGGACCGCGGTCGACAACCCCCGCAGGTGCACCCGCCCGTTCCTGCCCGGGCTCACGCCGTCGTTCCGATCTCGATCCGTCGCAGCGGCATGGGTGCCCCCTTCCCCGCTTGCAGACTAACGCCGGACCTCGCCCGTGGCCAGAACCGATCGTCCCCCTGCCAGCAGACTCACCGGTGCGCGACGGCCGGGCGGCCGCCGACCGTGAGCGGATGCCGCGTCAACCGTTCTCGCGTCGCTCCTCGACCCACTCGAGGGCGTCATCGTGCGCCTGGCGGAGGGTCTCGCCGAGCCACTCGGTGCCACGGTAGACGGAGGACTCGCCGATGATCGCGGTGACCCCGCCACTGCGGAGCTGGGAGACGATCCGTTCGCTCGAGACCACGAGCCTGAGCTGCGAGCCGAGCGCATCGAGGTCTGCGGCATACCTGCGGAGCACTTCGACGAGCGAGATTCCGAGCTCGTCGATCCCGCGGAGCCTGATGATGACGACCGTCCCCCGAGAGGTGTCCTCGACGACGGGCAGCCTGGACTCGAACACCGGGGCGCTTGCGAAGAACAGGCTCCCGTACGGCTGCAGCACCATGACCTCTCCGGCCGGCACGGTCGGGCCGGGATCGGTCTCCTTCACGCGGCCGTCGGGCATGACGATCGCGCGACGGACCCGGACCTGGTTGGACTGCTGCACGACGTAGAGGATGATCCCCATGCCGACGCCGACGAGCACCGCGAACTGCAGCGGGACGACCAGGGTGAGGGCGAAGGTGACCGCCATCACCGTCGTCTGGAGGACGCCGGTCTTCATGACCGAGAGGATCTTGGCGGGCTTGATCGCGCCGATGCCCACGACGATCAGGAGCGCGGCCAACGACGGCATCGCGACGTAGGCGACCACGCCCGACGCGAACAGGATCACCGCCGCCATGACGCCGCTCGCGAAGACCAGCGCGAGCCTGGTCCTCGCTCCGGCGGCGGCGATGAGCGCCGAGGCCGACATCGATCCGCCGACCGGCATTCCCCGGAAGAGTCCGGCGACGACGTTGCCGACGCCCTGGCCGATGAAGTCGCGCGACGCGTCGGCCGGACGGCCGTCGAGGTTCGGGATGCCGGAGGAGACCGCCGCCCCCTGGATGAGGCCGACGAAGGCGAGCGAGATGGCCGGGATGGCGAGGTACGCGACGTCGTCGAGGCTCGGGAGCACCGGCAGCGGAAGTCCGTTCGGGACGTCGGCGATGTCGCTCACCACCGCAACCGGCCATCCCAGCCAGGCCGTGCTCGCCCATGCGAGCACCGACCCGACGAGCACGGCGACGACCAGGCCGAAGGACGCCAGCCGGGTGCGCGTCAGCCAGACGATGAGGGCCAGCGTCACGACCCCGACGAGCGTCGTCGGAAGATCGATCCGCCAGATGTTCACGATCAGGTCGAACGCGCGGGTGACCCGGTTGGCGGCGTCGCTCTCGTACCCCGTCAGGTTGGAGAGCTGGCCGAGCACGATGTTGACCCCGACCGCGGTCACGAACCCGGTCATGACCGATGTGGGCACGAAGCGCAGGAGCCGCCCGCCCTTGAGCACCCCGGCCACGATCATGACGACCCCGGTCAGGACGGCGAGCGTGAAGAGCGCTCGGTCGGGGTCCGGGCGGGCCGAGAGGTCGGTGTCGGCGACGACGAGGGCCATGGCGCCGGTCGCCTGCACCGCCATGAACGAGCTGCTCGTGAAGAACGCGGCGCCGAGCATGCCGAAGAGGTACCCGTAGAGGCCGGCGATCGGGTTGACGCCGGCGAGCAGTCCGCTCGCGAGCCCGTCGGGCACGCTCTCGACGCCGAGCACGACGCCGGCGACCGCGTCCTTGCCCAGCGTCTCGCGTCGGAACAGCCGCCGCACCCGACGACCCCCCGGCACCTTGCCGAGTGCCTCGCGTGCCCGTGCGAACCGCCGCGGAGGCTCTGGTTCGGTCATCGATCCTCCTCGGCCGGCGAGGGCTCGGCCTCGGGCTCGGGTTCAGGCTCGGGCGAGGCCGCGGGCGGGACTTCGGGCGTCGGCCCGGGCGAATGCACGGCGGCGTTGCCCGACAGCCAGCGCAGCCACGACCGCTCGGGCCCGAGCAGCACCTCGCGCGCCACGAGCGTGAGCGGAATCGAGAGGATCGCGCCGAGCGGCCCGATGACGAAGGTCCAGAACACGACCGACACGAAGCTCAGGGTGAGCGAGAGGTCGACGGCGTCGCTGACGAACTTGGGCTGCACGAGCACCTGCAGCACGACGTTCACGACGCTGTACACGGCGATCACGGCGAGCAGCAGCGGCACCCCGCCGACGACGAACGCGAGGACGGCGGGCGGCACGAGCCCGAGCACGAAGCCGATGTTCGGGATGAAGTTCGTCACGAACGCGAGGATCGCCCACACGGCGGGCACCGGGATTCCGAGCGCCCACAGCGCGAACCCGTCCACGATCGCGACGACCGCACCGAACGAGGCGTTGACGACGTAGTACCGGCGGATGCCGGAGTTCAGGGCGCGGAGCCGATCCAGGCGGGGGCGGATGCCTGGGCCGAACGCGTGCTCGGCACGACCGTAGCGCGAGGCATCCGCTGCCATGAAGATCACGTACGCCAGCACGAAGAACGCCGCGGTCAGGAACGCGAGCAGCCACCCCCCGAGCCCCTGCGCGACGCCCAGCAGCACCGCCGGGTCGAGTGCGCTCGCGGTCGCCTCGGCGACCCGGTCGCCGAGGCCGATCGCGACGAGCCAGTCGGCGACGGATGCCACGGCCACCCGCAGGTCGGGGAACACCTCGACCACGAGCTCGGCGAACTCGACCCCGGCGAAGACGAGCAGCCCGGCGAGCACGGCGAGGATCAGGTACACGACGGCCACCACCGCGGTCGTCGCGGCCCAGCGCGGCCAGCCGCGCCGCTCGAGCGGATGCCGCATCGGGTGCACGATGACCACCAGCACGAGCGCGAGCGCGAGCGGCGCCACGAGGTCCCGTGCGAACCAGAGCGCCGCGAGCACGAGCAGCACGGCGATCGTGACCACCGCCCCGCGCGCGCTCGGGCCGGACGGGACGGGGGGCGCCGCGACGTTCACGGCACCACCCTAGGCGGCGCCGGACGCGCTGTTCCCTCGACCGGCCGTCGCGGGCGCGAGACGGCGCGGATCCGCTCAGAAATCGCCGATGCCCTTGCCGATCAACTGCACGCCGATCACGAGCAGCAGCACCGCCATGACCGCCGCATTGTTGTGCACCAGCCACTCCCGGAGCCGTTCGAGCGGCGGACCCATCCGCTCGGAGGCCACGAGGTAGGCGATCACCGGGACGGCGACCGATATCGCCGCGATCAGGGTGAAGACGGCGATGACGATCGCGCTCGGACCGACGCCGATGGCCGCCCCGCCGATCGAGACGCCCGCGCTCGCACCGAGCAGCAGGTTCTTCGGATTCACCGCCGCGAGCAGGAACCCGAGCCCGCCGGCCTTGACCGCCGTCATTGAGTCGATCCCGGCCATCCATCCCGGCATCGGAGGCTCCTCGCCCCGCCCCGGTCGCGCACGCCACTCGCGCAGCGCGAGGAACAGCAGCCCGGCACCGAGGACGAGCTTGACCGCACCGGCGACGGGCGACGCGCTGCCGTCGTCCTCCGGCAGCGCCGAGGAGAGCAACGTGAACAGGGTCACCGCGACGAGGATGCCGAGCACCCAGCCGAGCAGGAAGCCGACGCTCGTCACCCGGGCTCGCGGTGAGAGCAGCATGAGGATCGCTGCGATGATCGGGATCGGGCTGATCGCGATGCCGATCGCGAGCGGCAGGACTTCGCCGAGGACGCTGTTCACGGTGTACCTTCCGTTCGCCCGTTCAAGGCAGGACGATGTCGAATGCCGGGTCGCCCTGGACGAGCGCCCCCACGAGGCTCTCGAGCACGGCGGCATCCCCGGTGAGCTCGATCCCCGGGCTCTCGAGGTCTCCGGCGGCGAGTGCGAGCAGGCGGGGCTTCGTGAGCGTGATCGTCGCACCTGCGCTCTCGGCGTCGGCCGGCTTCACGATGTGGACCAGGACCCCGTTGCGGAGGGTGACGCGGTAGTTGCGGCCGAGGTCGCTCAGGGTGATGTCGAGCGCGAGGTCCAGGTCCCACGCGTTCGGCCCGTCGACCCGGATCGCGATCGAGTCGAGCAACTGCTCGACGGTGAGCTGCGCCACGATCTCCGGCGCGTTCGTGGTCGTCGGCGTGCCGAAGTTGTCGCCCCTGAGCTCGGTCGCGCCCGAGAGGAAGAAGTTGCGCCACGTGCCGTTCTCGGACCCGTAGCCGAGCTGCTCGAGCGTGTCGGCGTACAGGGTGCGCGCAACCGCGTGATCCCGGTCGACGAACACCGCGTGCGAGAGCAGGGTCGCCGCCCACCGGAAATCGCCCTCGTCGTACGCGGCCCGCGCGACCTCGACGACCCGGTCGATGCCGCCGATCGCCCCGACGTAGCGCTCGGCGAGCGGCTGCGGCGGGTGCGCCCAGAGGTTGGCGGGGTTGCCGTCGAACCAGCCCATGTACCGCTGGTAGATGGCCTTGACGTTGTGGCTGACCGACCCGTAGTAGCCGCGCGCGTGCCAGGCGTTCTCGAGCGCCGGCGGCAGCTGGATCTCCTCGGCGATCTCGGCGCCGGTGAGGCCCTGGTTCAGCATCCGGAGGGTCTGGTCGTGCAGGTACGCGTAGAGGTCGCGCTGCTGGCCGAGGAACTCCTCGATCTGGTCGGCGCCCCACGTCGGCCAGTGGTGCGACGCGAAGACGACATCCGTCCTCCCCGAGAACCGCTCGATGGCCTCCGTGAGGTATCCCGCCCAGACACGCGGGTCGCGCACGAGCGCGCCGCGAAGCGTGAGCAGGTTGTGGTGCGTGTGCGTCGCGTTCTCGGCCATGCAGAGCGCTCGGTACCGCGGCAGGTAGAAGTGCATCTCGGCCGGGGCCTCGGTTCCCGGCGCCATCTGGAACTCGAACTCGACGCCGTCGACCGTGCGGGTCTCACCCGTCTGCCGGATCTCGACGGTCGGCACCATGATCCCGGCGTGCCCCGTCGAGGTGGTCTGGCCGAGGCCCGCGCCCACGGCGCCCTTCGGGCCGCGCTCCAGCGCCGCGCCGTACATGTACCCGGCGCGTCGACCCATCGCGGTCCCCGCGTAGACGTTCTCGGCGACGGCCTCGCTGACGAGGTGCTCCGGATAGATCACCTCGACGGCACCGGAGGAGACCTCGTCGTGGTCGACGATGCCGAAGATCCCCCCGAAGTGGTCGATGTGGCTGTGCGTGACGATCACGGCCGTGACCGGGCGATCGCCGCGGTGCTCCCGATACAGCGCGAGCGCGACCGCCGCCGTCTCCTTCGAGATCAACGGGTCGACGACGATGACCCCGGTATCGCCTTCGATGAAGCTCACGTTCGAGAGGTCCATGCCGCGCACCTGGTAGATGCCCTCGACGACCTCGAACAGCCCGTGCCGCGCGACGAGCGACGACTGGCGCCAGAGACTCGGGTTCACGGTGGCCGGTGCGTCACCGGTGAGGAACGCGTCCCGGTCGGCATCCCAGACGACCCGGCCGTCCGCGTCGGCGACCGCGCCGGTTGCCGGAGCTCCGAGGAACCCGCGCTCAGCCGCTTCGAGGTCGCGTCGGTCGTCGAAGGGGAGTTCGTCGGCGAGTCGGTTGTTGGCGGATCGGATGGCTTCGGTTGCGTCGTTCTTGTTCACGCTCGGGTCTCCTTCGGACTCGGATCGGATGCGTGGGCGGCGTGGATGGTCTGCTCAGTCGGTCGGATGGGCCCCCGCCCCGCGAGGCCCTCCGTCGCGAACCGAACGCACCGCCTGCCGGTTGGTGTCGTAGACCTCGACGCCGTCGAGCAGCCCGAAGCGCTCGAACCTGGCTCGGACGGACGGCCGCACCCTGCTCAGGGAGAGCGTGACGTCGTGCTCGCCGAGCCAGGTCCGCAGGTTCCGGAACGCTTCCGCACCGGTCACGTCGAGGTCGGTGACCGACTCGCAGTCGAGGACGAAGTGGTCGACTGCGGAGCTCGCTCCCTCGACCGCGGCCTTCCCGGCGTCGGTGAACGTTCCGGCGTTGGCGAAGAACAGCGGCGCTGCGAGCCGCACCACGACGACCCCCGGAGCCGTGACGGATCCCCGCGGCGCCGAGGCGAGCAGCGAGTCCGCGGGGCTGTCGTCGTCGGCGAGCACTTCGAGGGCGGGCCTGGCGGCACGTCGGGCGAGGTTCACGAGCGCGAGCACGAACGCCACGAGGATTCCGGGGATGGCCCCGACGAAGAGGGTGACGGCGAAGCACACGACCGCGATGAGGAACTCGGACCGGACGGTCCGGAAGAGCTCCGCGAACTCCCGGAACCCGAGGAGCGGGAACACGGCGACCGCGACGACGGCGCCGATCGCCGGTGACGGGATGTCGGCGAGCAACGCGGTTCCGAACAGCAGCAGGAGCAGGGTCCCCGCCGCGGCGACGATCGCGGGCAGCTGCGTCCGCGCGCCCGCGAGGTCCATGGCCGCGGTGCGCGACGCCGACGCGCCGACCACGTAGCCGCCGGTCGCGCCGGCGGCGAGGTTGCTCACGCCGAACGCGAAGAGATCGCGGTTCGGCGCGTCCGGGTACCCGTTCTTCTCCGCGTAGGCGCGCGCGACGAGCAGGCCTTCGGCCACGGTGACCAGCACGAGCGCGAGCGCCGAGGGCACGAGCGCGAACCAGGTCGCCCAGTCGAGCACCGGCCAGGTGAGCGTCGGCGGTCCTGCCGGCACCTCGCCGAGCACGTCGACACCCGCACCGTCGAGGTCGAGGATCACGACGACGACCGTCGTGAGGATGAGCACGATCAGCGCCCAGGGCACGAGGCGCGCGATGCGGCGCCCGATGACCAGGATCAGCACCGAGACGACCGCGATCACCACCGACCAGACGTCGACCTCGCCGAGGTTCTCGGCGAGTTGCACGAGCTTCTCGACGAACTCCTTGCTCGAATCGATCGGAACCCCGAGCATCTTCGCGACCTGGCTGACGAGGATGTCGAGGGCGAGCCCGGCGATGAACCCGATCAGCACCGGCTTCGAGAGGAACGCCGCGAGGAACCCCAGCTTGAACACCGCGGCGAGCAGGAACACCACGCCGCAGATGATCGCCTGGGCGAGGGCCATGGTCGCGTAGTCGGCGTCGCCGGCGACCGCGAGGCCGCCGATGGACGAGGCGACGAGAGCGGATGCCGCGGCGTCGGGAGACGCGATGAGCTGCCGCGACGACACCGCGAACGCGAAGACGATGGAGGGGACGATCAGTGCGTAGAGCCCCGCGGTGGGCGGCAGTCCCGCGATCTGCGCGTATCCGATGTTCAGCGGCACGGCGATCGCGAGCAACGTCACGCCCGCGCCGACCTCACGCACGATGGTCCTCGGCGTGAGTTCGGCGAACGGTCCGGTCCGCTCGGCGGCACCCTCCTGTCGGCTCATTCGGTGGCGAACCTCAGATCCGGATCGGGAAGGTCGACATGATCACGATCCCGATGATCGCGACGACGACCGCCAGGCCGAGCAGCACGCGCGTCGCCCAGACGGCGACCTCACGCTGCGACATCGCCGTCAGGAAGAGGACCAGCGCGAACAGCACGGTCAGGAGCGAGTAGTTGTCGCCGCGCTGGTTGTTCTCGAGCGCCTCGGCGAACTTCGCGTCGGCGCGCGCGTTGAGCTCCTCGGCCTCGACCTTCCCCTGCGGCACGTACTCCTCGCGCACGAACGGCCCGTTCTCGACCTGGCCGTCGGCGACCCAGGCATCGAAGGCGACCGCGAACTCCGGCGTGAAGCGCGCCTCGACGTAGTCGGCGAGTTCCGTGTTGCCGTCGCCGACCGCCTGGACGTACGCCGAGTAGATGGTCAGGTCGAACGCTCGCGCCGATCGCGCCTCGCCGTCGGCGGATGCGGCCTGGATGCGTGCGCTCGAGGCCTGGCTGAACGCGATCGACATCTCGCCGCCCCACTTGGACGCCTCGAATCCGCACCACGCCGTGAGCACCGCGGTCACCGACAGCACGAAGACGGCGACGATCTCCTGTGCGCGCGACCAGCGGTCGCGCGTCTGTTCCGGGGTCACCCGCGTCAGCCCAGGAGCTTCGCCTTCGCCGCAGCGAACTCGGCGTCGGAGAGGATGCCCTGCTCCTTGAGTGCTGCGAGCTTCTGCAGTTCGGCGACGACGTCGACTCCGCCGCCGGCCGGGGCCGGAGGCGCCGCCGGTGCGGCCTGCTGGGCTGCGGCCTGCTGGGCCTGGTACTGCTGCGCCTCCCACTGCTGCTGGGCTGCCGCCTGCTCCTCGGCCTGCTTGTCGGCGTACCGCGACTGCTGTCGTCGCGCCACCCCGCCGCTGACGGCGGTCGCCGTCCCCGCGACCACCGCGGTGCGCGCGGCCATCCCGATCAGCCCGGGCCGTCCCATCCTCCGAATCGGCATCGCCGTCTCCCCCTATTCCTCGTCGCTCGCGACGGCGAGCACCTCGTTGACGACGGTCGCCGGGATCCGCTCGACCTGGAGGACCTCGCCTCCGGCCGTCGCGAACGACGACGCGAGCTTCTTCGCCCAGAGCAGTTCGACCGCCATGATGGCACCCGAGGTGCCGGGCGGGATCGAGTCGGCGAGGTCGTCGATGTCCTCGTCGCCGATGATCCCGGATGCCTCGAGCTCGACGACCGTGAACCCGGCCTCGTCCCGGAACTCCTCGTACTCGCGGACGGTGACCCCGCCCTCGTCGTCGCGCGAGACGACGAGCAGGTCGAGCAGACGGATCTCATCGCCCACCATGAGCTCTGCGAGCGCGTCGGCAGTGGCGCCGTCGAGCCGATCCCCCTGGAAACTCACGACGTAGACGTCGACCGGACCGTATTCGAATTCAGTCATCGATTCCCCCTCGCTCACACTGTATGGGTGCGATGACCACCGCACCAGTGTCGAAATCGCGCGGGGAGAGTTCGCGGCGCCCGGAACGCCCCTGTCCCTCCGTGCCCCGACGACGATAGTGTGACGCGCAGGGGGCCTCGAGACTCGCTCCCATCACCGATCGAAAGGGAACGTCCCCGTGGATTTTTGGAGTGACTTCTGGAGCTTCATCTGGATCTTCTTCTGGAGCTTCGCATTCATCGCCTACCTGTTCGCGCTCTTCGCGATCATCGGCGACCTGTTCCGCGACCACGAGTTGAACGGCTGGTTGAAGGCGGTGTGGATCCTCTTCCTGATCTTCGTGCCGTTCCTGACCGCGCTGGTCTACCTCATCGCACGCGGCAACAGCATGGCGCGCCGCTCCGCGAAGCAGGCCGCCGACGTGCAGTCCGCAACGGACGCGTACATCCGGCAGACGGCCGGGGCCTCCGCGAGCCCGTCCGATGAGATCGCCAAGGCCAAGGGCCTGCTCGACGCCGGCACGATCTCCCAGCAGGAGTACGACGCCCTCAAGGCGAAGGCGCTCGCCGGAGCCTGATCCTCGCCTCGAACGGAACGGCCGGGCACCCGCGGGTGCCCGGCCGTTCCGCGTCCGCAGCGGACGCCGCGGCATCCGTCACGCGGTCACTGCGAGGATCCGCCTCGCACCGGCGGAGTCGGCGTTGCGCAGGAACAGGATGATCCAGCTGAAGATCAGCAGCCCGGCGACGAGCTCGACCGCGGTCAGGTTGTAGTACCCGGTGGCGAAGAACACGCCGAGGACGACGATCACGCCCACGTACACCCAGCCGAGGATCACGAAGACTCGCGGCATCGACGGCAGGAACTTCGGCAGCCCGATCACGATCACGGCGTACACGACCGCCATTCCGCTGGCCACCGTGTTGTGCACGAGGAAGAAGTCGTCGACGTGGAAGATGCCGACGCACGCCAGCAGGATGCCGATGACGACGAGGCCGTACCGCACGAAGTCGCGACCGCGCCGGTCGCGATCGGTCGCCGAGGGGAGGCCGGCGGTCGCGTAGCGAGCGACGATCGTCACGATCGCTCCGGCGATGACGAGCGTGAGGTTGAACGCGAGCGCCGAGATGTCGTCGGTCATGCCGAGCGCGCTGAGGTTCATCTGCCACCACTGCGGATCGCTCGAGCTGAGCATGGCCGTGATGACCCCCACCACGAGGAACACCGCGAGCACGATCGACAGCAGCATGGGCGTCATCCGCACCGACGAGAGGAAGCACACGTACGCGGTGAGCGCCAGCGCGACGCCCAGCAGGATCGCGCCGGGGAGCACGAAGACCGGAGCGCCGACGAAGCTCTGCTCGAGCACGTCGGCGAGGCCGACCCATCCGAGCATCGCGATTACCGCGTGGGCGATCGACAGCGCGAGAACGTCGAACCACAGCAGGCGCGGCGGCTCCGCGCCGCGCGGCCCGCTCGCGCTGCGCGCGGCCGCGGCATCCTCCACGTCCGGGTCCGCGGGCGCCGGGCCGAACCGGCGGCGCAGCACGAGCCGGCCCGCCGCGAACGCGAGCGCCGCGACGATCGCCGCCCCGATGGCCACGTACATGCCGAGCGAGTCCGGCCCCGAGATCGGCAGTTCGCGCCCCCAGAAGGCGATCAGCCCGATCGGGGTCGCGACGACGAACGCGATCGCGCCGATGATCAGCGCGGTCGACTCGGTGGACTCCGTCGTGCGCGTCGGTTCCTGCAGGATCCGACCGATCGAGGACGGCTGGGACATGCTTCCTCCACTCGTTGCGACCATGATCGCCCGACCACGGCAGGGTCAGCATCCCACGTCCGGTCCGGGCGAGCGGATGCGATTCACGCGTGCGGCGTGTCACGCGCGGCGTCGGCCCCGGCCGCATCCGTGCGGGCCGCACCGGCCCGGTCGGCCAGGAGCGGGCGGAGCCAGGACATGCGCGGATCGGCCTCGACGAGGATGGCGCGCACCACGATCGTCAGCGGGATCGCGATCAGGGCGCCGATCGGCCCGAGGACGATCGCCCAGACCAGCACCGACAGGAGCGTGATCGTCTGGCTCAGGTTCACCGTCTGGCCGACGATCCGCGGCTGGATCACGGTCTGGATCACGGCGTTGATCACCCCGTAGACGACGATGACCGCGAGCACGACGGGCCAACCGCCCTCGAGCCCGCCGAGGATGAGCGGGGGGATGATCGCGATGAAGTACCCGAAGTTCGGGATGAAGCTGCACAGGAACGAGAGCAGGCCCCAGAGCGCCGCACCGGGAACCCCGAGGAGGGTCAACGCGGCCCAGTTCGCGAGCCCCTGGGCCACGCCGAGCCCGAAGGTCACCCACACGTACCGCCGGATCCCCCCGACTGCGCCTTCGAGTGCGACGACCAGGCGCTGGCGACGGATGCGCATGCGGCCCGTCACGGTTCCCATCCACGCCGCATCGATGCTCATGGCCACGAGCATGGTGATGAGCACGAAGGTGCTGGTGATCACCCCGGTGGCCCCGGCGACGGCGGCCACCGCCGCCTGGAGGAGTTGGGCGGGATCGACCGATGCGACGACCGCGGCGGCCTGCTCCTGGTCGAACCCGACCCCGACCAGCCAGTCGCCGACGCCGGCGAGCCACGCCTGGAGGTCGGAGGCGTACTGCGGCAGGATCCCGGCGAACTGCCCGACCGCGAGGATCAGGCCGTACCAGAACCCCAGGAGGATCGCGAGGACGAGCACGACGACGACGGCCGTCGCGCCACCGCGCGGAACCCCTCGCGCCTCGAGCCGGCGTTGGATCGGATGGACGCACATGGTCAGGGTCAGCGCGAGCAACGTCGCCGAGAAGACCGGACCGATCGCTGCGATGCCGAACGCGACGATGACCGCGCCGGCCCCGCCCATGAGGATGAACGCCGCCCGATGCGTCGACGTCGCAACAGGCGCGACGGGGGCGCCCGCCGCTTCGGGCTCGTCCGGACCAGCCCCCTCCGGTCGCGTCATCCCCGATCGCGGCCCGCACCGGCGGGGACGAAGTCGACCGGGGCCCCCTTCGGGACCGCATCGCCGTCGAGGGACCGCTGGTACTCCCCCGCGATCCGGCTGAACACGTGGTAGAGCACCCAGCTGTGCACCTGGTCGTAGTTGTACGGCGTGTTCTCGTCGGGGTTGACGGTGAGGTTGTAGACGTGGGGCGTGGCCAGTTGCTCGATGGGCGCCGTCCCGTCGACCACGCGGTGGGTGAGCACCTTGAAGTTGCGCCAGCGCATGCCGACCAAGAGCTGGTCGAAGAACATCAGGAAATGCTCGCGGCGCGAGTGCTCCTCATCGCCGCGGAGGAACGCGCTCTGGTCGACGCCGTCCAGGACCCGGTCGTCCGGGACGAGTTCGGGCGCCTCGACCATCGACAGGATGGTCGGGAACCAGTCCACCGCGTGGATCATCTCGTCGCTGCGTCCGGTCCGGAGGCGGTTCGGCCACCTGAGGATGCCGGCGGTCCGGTTGTTGCCCTCGTAGGTCGAGAAGTAGCCGCCGCGCCAGTTGCCCTCGGCGCCGCGGTTGTTCGGGGCGTGGAACGTCGTGTCGCGACCGTTGTCGCCCGCGAACACCACGATGGTGTCCTCGGCGATGCCGAGGGCGTCGAGGTGCTCGAGGAGCGTGCCGAAGTCCGCGTCGAGCATCTGGATGCAGTCGGCGAGCGGTCCGCCGTCCGAGCTGTCGATGAACTCGGCGCGCGGGAGCGTCGGGAAGTGCATGTTCGAATGGTTGAAGTAGAGGAAGAACGGTTCGTCGGCGTCGACGGCGTCAGCCATCCACCGCTTGCCCTTCTCGATGAGCTCGAGGTCGATGTCGCGCCGGACCTCGCGGTCGAGCACCTTCACGTTCCGTGCGCTCCCCGGCGCATCCGACTCGATGACGTACGAGGGTTCGAGGCCGGACGCCTTGAAGAACTTGTCATCCGGCCACATGGCCTCGTCCCAGGTTCCGAGGATCCCGTACCAGTAGTCGAATCCGTGGTCGGTCGCGTACCGCCCCGGCTCGGCGCCGCAGTGCCACTTGCCGAGGATGGCGTTCCGGTAGCCGAGGGACTTCAGCTGCGTGGCGATCGTGGTCTCCCACGCGACGAGGCCGCTGCCCGGCAGTGCGGAGGTGCACCCGGTCCTGGTGGAGTGGCGGCCCGTCATGAGCGCGGACCGGGTCGGGGTGCACTGCGCCTCGACGTTGTAGTTGGTCAGCTGCAGGCCCTGCTCGGCGAACCGGTCGATGTTCGGAGTCCGGGCTCCGATCGCGATTCCGCCGCCGTAGCAGCCCAGGTCGCCCGTGCTGATGTTGTCGACGTGGAAGTACAGGATGTTCGGCCGCTTCTGACTCATCGATCCCCCCGGATCCCGCGATCGGGCTTCCCTGCCCGGCCGTCTGCTCGCTAGCGTATGGGAGATCGGAGCGAGGGGGCACCCGTGGAGATCATCTCGTCGCTGTTCAACGTCATCCTGATGGTCTTCATCGTGACGACGATGCTGACGGCCGGCTTCAACACCACTCTGGAGCAGCTCGGCGCCGTGCTCTCCCGGCTCGGCCTGGTCGCCGCGGTCCTGGTCACGGGGTTCCTCGTCAGGCCGCTCGTCGGATGGGGCATCGCCGAGGTCTTCGGGCTCGCCGTGCCCGCCTACGTGGCGATGGTCCTGGTGTGGAGCTGCCCGGGAGCACCGTTCGGCGCGAAGCTCGTGATGACGGCGAAGGCCGACCTCCAGAGCGGGGCGGTCCTCCAGGTGCTGATGGCCGCGATCGGTTCGCTGACGTTCGCGCCGACCGCGAACCTCATCATCGGGGCGGCCGACCTCGGCTCGGACGTGTCGCTGCCGGTGTGGGACCTGATCCGCACCGTCGCGCTGCTCCAGTTGCTCCCGTTCGTCATCGGCATGATGGTGCGCCACTGGACCCCGGAACGAGCCGAGGAGTTCGGCGGGTTCACCGCCAAGGTGTCCGGCCAGACCTTCCTGGTCGTGCTCGCGGGCGCCCTGCTCGGCAGTTGGAGCGAAGTGGTCGGCCTCATCGGCTCGACGGTGCTGATCGCGGCGATCGTCGCATCGGTCGTCATGATCGGCATCGGCTGGCTCTTCTCGACGGGCGAGCGGCGCACGCGATGGGCGACGGCGCTCATCCAGCCCTGCAGCAACTCGGGCCCGGCGTTCGCGGCCGTGGCGATCGCGTTCGGCAACGATCCGGCGATCCTCGGCGCGATCACCGCGATCCTCCTGTTCCAGATCGTGGTCGGCCTGCCGACGGCGTCGTTCGTCGGCCGTCGCCGGGCCGCCGCGGCCGGCTGAGCCGGGAAGCCCGCCGGCCCGTCTCGACCGGAGCCCGAGATCAGTGGCCGATCGGGTCGAGGACCTCGAGCATCGACCCCTGCACGATTCCGGCCCATTCGTACGCGGCGCGCAGGTAGTCGTCGCGCTGGTCGTCGTCCGGTCCGGCCTCGTCCGGGTCGGTGACCCCGACGCGCTCGGCCAGGATGAGTCGCAGGTCGGTGAGGAAGGTCAGCCATCCCCAGGCCTGCGACTGGTCGAGCTCGATCTCGACGACCCCGGCGTCGCGTTCGGTCGCGGTCGCATCCCGCACGGCCTGCGCCGCCTGCCGCTTGCCGTCCACCAGGCTGTCGCGCGTGTACCTCGCGAAGTCGTCGGTGGCCGAGGCATCCTCGGCGTACGCCGCGGGGAACAGCCGACCGAGCGCCGGGTCGTCGTCGCCGCCGAGCAGCAGCACCGAGTCGACCTGGTCGGCGAGCTCGGAGAGCAGCATCGCCTCCTCGGTCTCGAGCACGAGGCGGACCCCGTCCGCTCCCCCCTCGCGTCCGGCGACGATCACGACTCGTCCTTCGAGACGGTGGCCTGCAATCCGTACGCGTGCATCGCCTGCACGTGCCGCTCCATGCTCTCGCGATCACCGGATGCCACGACGGCGCGCCCTTCGTGGTGCACCAGCAGCATCAGCCGCTCGGCCTCCTCGCGCGGATAGCCGAAGTAGCTGCGGAACACGTACGTGACGTACGTCATGAGGTTGACGGGGTCGTCCCACACGATGGTCCGCCACGGCACGTCGGGCCGGACGACCTCGTCGAGGACGAGGTCGCGGTCGAGCTGCTCGAGGGTCGGCGTCACCCCTCCAGCCTGACACTTCCGGGCATCCGTCGCACGTTCCCGCGGAACGGTCTTCCGGTCATCCGCCGCCGGGCGAGGGCGGGCGCCCGAGCGCGTAGGCGACCGCCTGCGGGAGGTCCATCGCCAGACCGGATCGGTACAGCGGAGCGAGGTCCTCCCGGTCCGGATCCAGCTCGTCGATCGAGAGGCCCCGGATCCGCGTGACCTCGTGGTCGACGATCTTGGCGCCCGACGAGTTCCGGAGGCCCCGCACGGCCCCGGCGAGGCGGGCCGCCCGCTCCTCGTCGCCCGCGGCCTGTGCCAGGGCCGCGGCCAGGGAGAGGAACATCACGACCGCGGAGACGTCGCGGTGCGGCGCGAAGAGGTCGAGCCCCTGCTCGAGGTAGTCCCAGGCGGTGTCGAGGTCGTCGATGCGGGCGGAGAAGATCGCGACCTCGAACATCCCCCAGCCCATGCCGAACTCGTTGCCCGCGCGACGGTAATGCTCGATGCTCTCGTGGAAGAGCTCGAGCGCGTGCGGGATGTCGTCGTCGAGGTCCGAGACCGCCAGCCCCCGGCCCCAGGCGATGTTGCCCAGCCCGTCCTCGTTGCCGAGCCGGCGATGGATCGCCTCCCCCTCGTCGTAGAGACCGTGGACCTCGCGGCGTACCTCGTCGGTGATCCCGGCGGTGATGGCGGCGACCGAGACCCCGATCGCGAGGTTGTAGATCGCGTTGGCGACGTCCGCAGGCCCGCCGAGCTCGCGCTGGATGGCGAGCGCCTCCCGGTACGGCTGGACGCAGCGCTCGACGTCGCCCTGCCACCAGTACACCCCGCCGAGCGCTTCGAGGGCCGCCGCGCGATGGAGCGGCTGCCCGCCCCGGAGGGCGACCACGGTCTCGAGGCGGCTCCGCCCCTCGTAGAGGTGGCCACGCGTCTGCCAGAACCGCCACGACGCGGCGGCCAGGCGTGAGGCCAGGTCGACCTGGCCGTGGACCGCTGCCCAGTCGAGGGCGGTTCGGACGTTGTCGTGATCGGCGTCGAACCGGTCGAGCCAAGCGGAGCGTTCTTCGCCGAGGACGTGCGCGGCGAACACCTCGGCCCAGTCGGCGTACGCCTCGAGGTGCCGCAGGTGCGCGGCCTCGCCCGATCCGCTCGCCTCGAGCTTCAGGAGCGCGACCTCGCGGATCACGTGCAGGGTGCGGAACCGGGCCCGCCCGCCGGGAGCCGCGACCTGTCGCAGCAGTCCCTGGTCGATGAGCTCCGCGAGTCCGGTCATCAGGTCGACGTCCAGGTCGTCGCACACGCGCTCGATCTGCTCCAGGTCGGCGCCGCCCGCGAACACGCCGAGCCGGGCGAAGAGCTCCTGCACGGGCGGGTCGAGCAGGTCGTGGCTCCAGGCGATCGCGCCCTCGATGGTGCGCTGTCGCGGCGGGAGGTCGATCGTGCCCGTCCCGGGCCTCGCGGGGTCCAGCCGCGACAGGATCTCCGACACGGGGAGGAGCCGGACCCGCGAGGCGACCAGCTCGATCGCGAGCGGGAGCCCGTCGAGGCCCCGGACGAGCTCGGAGACGGCCTCGGCGTTCTCGGGTGTCACCGCGAAGTCCGGCCTGACGGCGGTCGCCCGGTCGACGAAGAGCGCGACCGCGTCGGCCTCGCTCACGGTCGCCGGGTCGCCCGCTCGGGGCAGGTCCATGGGCTCGAGCGGCATCTCCTGCTCGGCGGCGATCCTGAGCGGACCGCGGGAGGTGATGAGGAACCGCGACCTCGGTGCGGCCCGCACGAGGTCGGCGACGACGGATGCCGCGGGGATGAGCTGCTCGAAGTTGTCGAGGATCAGCAGCATCTCCCGGTCGGTCATCTGCTCGACGAGTGCGGCACGCGGGAGCCGGTTGCCCGGCGACGAGTCCTCGCCCAGTGCGCGCAGGATCTGCGACGGCACGACATCGGGATCGTCGACGGGGGCGAGGTCGACGAAGAACACGCCGTCGCGGAAGCGGCTGCCGATCTCGGCGCCGACCTGGAGCGCGAGTCGGGTCTTGCCGGTTCCACCGGTACCGGTCACGGTCACGACGTGCGCGCGCTCGAGCAGTTCGCGGACCCTGGCCCGCTCACGACGGCGCCCGACGAAGTGCGTCACCGGTTCGGGCAGGGTGTTCGGCGCCTCCGCCTCCGTGCGCAGCGCCGGGAACCCGGCGCCGGCGCCGGGCAGGTCGAGTTGGAACAGCCCCTCCGCCTGCGAGAGATCCCGCAGGTGGTGCCTGCCGAGGTCTCGGAGCGCGGTGCCGTGGGGCAGGTCGTGCTCGACGAGCGCGGCGGTCGCGGCCGAGAGCACGACCTGCCCGCCGTGCGCGGCGGACATGATGCGGGCCGCCCGATGG
Organism: Agromyces marinus; assembly: GCF_021442325.1. Lineage (NCBI taxonomy): Bacteria > Bacillati > Actinomycetota > Actinomycetes > Micrococcales > Microbacteriaceae > Agromyces > Agromyces marinus. The sequence continues at coordinate 3,032,737 of NZ_CP087879.1, forward strand.
ACGTCGAGGCCGACGTAGTCGTCGCCGCCCAGCAGCCCGACCCCGGAGTGCAGTCCCATCCGCACGCGGAATGCGAACCCGTCGGGCCAGTCGTGCGCGGTGAGCGCGTGCTGGGCGTCCGCAGCGGCAGCCGCGGCGTCGACGGCCGACGCGAACACCGCGAAGAACCCGTCGCCCTCGCTCTTGACGACGGTTCCCCGGTTGCCCGCGACCGCCTCCCGCACGATCCGGTCGTGGTCGGCGAGCAGCGCCGGCCACCGCTCGCCGGCGCGCTCGACCAGCCGGGTCGACCCCTCGACGTCGGTGAACAGGAAGGTGACCGTCCCCGTCGGGAGACGACGACGGCTCGTCTCGGCCGTGCTGGTCACGTTTCGAGCCTGACACGTGGCGGGCGCGTCCGCACGCCCCAGTTCGCGTCGCCCGGCTCGAGCGGACGAGGAACGACCCCTTCAGCGCACCGACGCCGTGACGGTGAACTTCGGGTTGCGCGCGATCTGGCGGGTCGGGCCGATGATGCGCTCGAGCAGGCCGCGGTACCGCAGGTGCGAGTTCCACACGCACCACAGTTCGCCGCCCGGCTCGAGCACGCGTGCGGCCTCGGCGAACAGGTGGGCGGCGATGCCGGTGTGGACCGCCGCGTCCGAGTGGAAGGGCGGGTTGAGCACCACGAGTCGCTCGCTCGCGTCCGGCAGGTGCTCGAGGCCGTCCGCGCGGGCGACCTCGACGCGCTCGGCGACGCCGTTCGCGCGTGCGGTGAGGCGAGCGGATGCCGCGGCCGCGGCGCTCCGGTCGGACGCGCGCACCACGAGCCCGGGCCGCTCGCGCGCGAGCCGGGCCGCGACGACGCCCGAGCCGCACGCGAGGTCCACCGCGCTGCGCGCGTCGGGCACCGCACCCGCGAGGACGTCGAGCAGGAACCGCGTGCCGATGTCGATCGCCGTGCCGGCGAACACGCCGCCGTGTGCGACGACGACGAGATCGAGGCCGGGGTCTCGGCGTTCGCGCGGCCACGCCTCGGCGGGCGGCATCCGCTCGGGTCTCGGACCGGTCGCGACGAGCAGGCGGGACTTCTGCCTGGCATGACTGACGTCGACGCGGTCGAACCACGCGCCGAGCACGTCGTTCATCTGGAGGGTCATGTGCTTGATGCGGCCGCCCGCGACGACGCGGACGTCGGCCGCGGCGTGCCGGGCGACGAGCCCGGCGACCTCGTCCAGGCGGTCCAGCGAGCGTGGGAGCCTCATGAGCACGAGCTCGGCACCGGCGATGAGTTCCGGCTCGAGCGGCAGGCTGCGCGGCCGGTCCTCGACGGGGATGCCGAGGCGGTCGGCGTTCGCGGCGAGCGCGCGCTCGCCCGTGATCGGGTCCTGGTGCACGCGGACGGCGCGCGCCCCGGCGAGCGTCGCGCCGAGGGCGAGCGCGCCGTAGGCGTCGTCGATGACGGCGACGGAGCCGGCGGCCGCCGGGGCCTCGGCGAGCGCGCGCACGGATTCGTCGAGGATCAGCCGATCCGCGGCATCCGCTGCGGCGAGCCCGGGCGCCTCGAGGTCCGGGTGCCTGCGCAGCGCGTCGAAGTCCACCCCGGAACCCTATCCGCGGAGCGGGTCAGCCGTCGGCGAGGAGCTGCGACATGCGGTCGAGCGCTCCGGGCACGAGCTTGTAGTAGGCCCAGGTGCCGCGCTTGCTGCGCTCGAGGAACCCGGCGGTCGCGAGGATCTTCAGGTGGTGCGAGACGGTCGGCTGGCTGAGACCGACGGGGTCGATGAGGTCGCAGACGCAGGCCTCCTCCCCATCGGACTTCGCGACGATCGAGAGCAGCCGCAGCCTCGTGGGGTCGGCCAGCGCCTTGAAGGATGCCGCGAGCCGCTCGGCGCGGTCGAGGTCCATCGGCTCGGTCACGAGCGGGCTGCAGCAGGCGCCGTCGCTCGCGCTCGAGCCGGCCGCGGCGCCGACGGGCGTGAGTTCGAAGGTCGTCATGCACCGATCCTAGCTTGTACATTGACAAACTTCGATGAATGGGTCGAGACTGGGCATCGACGAACTTCGATATGCCGGAAAGGCCCGCCATGACCCTGCTCGACCTCACCCGCCCGACGTCCCGATCCGATCGCCTCGACACCCTGCCCGTCGCGATCATCGGCGCAGGGCCGATCGGCCTGGCCGCCGCCGCGAACCTCCTCGAGCGCGGGATCGACGTCGTCGTGTACGAGGCCGGCGACCGCGTCGGCGCGAGCATCCGCGAGTGGGGGCACATCCGCCTGTTCTCGCCGTGGCGCATGCTCGTCGACCCCGCCTCGCGGCGCCTGCTCGAGGCATCCGGGTGGCAGCACCCAGCGGAGGACCGCCTGCCCACCGGAACCGAGCTCGTCGAGCGGTACCTCGAACCGCTCGCCGCCCTCGAACCGCTCGCCTCGCGCATCCGCTTCGGCATCGACGTGACGGCCGTCGCGCGCGAGGGCATGGACCGCACCCGCACGGCCGGCCGCGCGGCGACGCCGTTCGTGCTGCGCGTGCGCGAGGCATCCGGTGAGGTGCAGGATGTCGCGGCGCGGGCCGTCATCGATGCGTCGGGGACCTGGCGCACCCCCAACCGGCTCGGCTCGAGCGGCCTCGACCCGCTCGGGCTCGACGAGGTCGCAGACGCCGTGACCCACGCGCTGCCCGACGTGCTCGGCACCGACCGCGCCCGCTTCGCGGGCCGACGCGTGACCGTCGTCGGCGCAGGCCACTCCGCGGCGAACACCCTGCTCGCGCTCGCCGCGCTCGCACGCGAGGAGCCCGGGACCCGCATCACGTGGGCGATCCGCAACGCCTCGGCGGTGCGTGTCACCACATCCGAGGACGACGGCCTCGCCGCGCGCGCCTCGATCGGGCGCCGCGTCGACGACCTCGTCGCGGCGGGGCGCGTCGAGGTGCTCGACCGCTTCGAGATCGTGCGCCTCGGCCGTGCCGCCGACGGCGGCGGCGGCGACGGCGGCGGCGTGCGGATCGTCGGCTCGCGCGGCGGCGAGCTCGTCGAGCACGACGCCGACGTGATCGTGAACGCCACGGGGTTCCGACCCGACCTCGACATGCTCCGCGAGGTGCGCCTCGAACTCGACGACGTCGTCGAGGCGCCGAAGCGCCTCGCCCCGCTCATCGACCCGAACGTGCACTCATGCGGCACGGTCGAACCGCACGGCTTCGCCGAACTCCGGCAGCCCGAGGACGGCTTCTTCCTCGTCGGCATGAAGAGCTACGGCCGCGCCCCGACCTTCCTGCTCGCGACCGGGTACGAGCAGGTCCGATCGATCGCCGCGTGGCTCGCGGACGACGCCGCAGGCGCGGCGAAGGTCGAACTCGTGCTGCCCGCGACGGGCGTGTGCTCGACGAGCCTCGACGGGTCGGCCGGCTGCTGCTGACGGTCGCGGGCGCCCGGGCCGCCGGGCGAACCATCCGTTCGATCGCGCCTCAGGGGGCCGGGGGCGGCTCGGCGTCGGGCTCGGACGCCCGCCCGGCATCCGCCGTCGCCGGCGAGGCCTCCGGGCCCGACCCCGACACGATCCGGAACTCCGGCGCCCGCGACACGAGCAGCCACGCCGGGAGGATGATCACGCACAGCCACGGCAGGAGCGCCAGGTCGCCGGCGACCGCCGCCGCGACGAACAGGGCGAGCCATCCGTCCTTCGCCATCACCAGGAGGATCCCGATGAGCGCGCTCGCGACGCACAGCGCGATCGGCAGCGACGGGATCAGCGCGTGCGCGAGCAGGCCGAGCGCCGCACCCGCGAACGCCGCCGGGAAGATGCGACCACCGCGGAACGCGGCGCTCGCAGCCACCACCAGCGCGACGAGCTTGATGAGCACGATCACGACGAGCTGCCCGGGGTCGTAGGCGTCGGGGTCCTCGAACAGCTCCCCCATCTGGTCGAGCCCCTTGAACAACGTGATCGGGCCGCCGATGAGCCCCAGCAGCCCGAGCACCAGCCCGCCCGCCGTCGCGATGAGCAACGGCTGCCGGAGCGAGTGGAACGCCCGGTGCACGAACGGGAACGCGAACGCCCCGATGAGTCCGATCGCGACGCCCGCGACGGCGATGACGATGCCGGCCAGGAGCAGCAGGGGCGTCGTGGGTGCCGTGGGCAGCGTGAACTGCAGCGGCGGCGCGCCCAGCACGTGCATCGTCCCGGCCGCGGCGCCCGCCGAGGCCAGCGGCAGGAACAGCTTGTCCCACAGCGCGCCCCCGCCGCGGATCGCGGCGAGCGTCCCCGTGAAGAGCAGGGCCGCGGCGACGGGCGAACCGAACAGGGCGCCGATCGTGCCCGCAGCGGCCATCAGCATGCCGAGGTTCGCGCCCACGCGCGGCATCAGCCGGCCGAACAGCGCGACCGTGAGCGCGACGTTGATCGCGATGATCGGGTTCTCCGGGCCGAGGCTGACCCCGCCCGCGAGCGCGAGACCCGTGACGATGACGAGCCCGGGCAGCGTGCGGAGCTTCAGCGGCTCGGCGACGAGTTCCGTCGTGGCCGAGTCGGGGCCGCCGTGGCCCGGCAGGAACTGGAGCCCCAGCCCCACCGCGAACCCGGTCGCGGTGAGCACGACGACGATCCACCAGCCGTTCGGATCGACGCCCAGTGCGCCGGGCAACGTCGTCCACAGCACCCCCTGGAGCGCGCCCGCCGCGAGGTCGAGCGCGCGGAGGACCAGCGCGCAGAGCACGCCGACGACGAGCGCGGGCACGAGGAGGACGAGCAGTTGGGCCGGCGTGGGCGCCGGCATGGGCATGTCGGCCGAGTCATCCGTCATCGTCGCCCCCGATCGCGATCGCGCATCGCCGGACCGCCGGAGCAGGTCCGGACCGCTGGGCACAGCCTCGCACACCGCGGGTCCCGACGCAGGAGGGAGCACGTGACATCCTGCGCGCCGAGTCGCCCCCCGGACCCGCTCCGGTCTCAGTCGCGCTCGAGCGGGCGCCACACGACGACCGCGTTCTCGCGCCGAACGCGCGTTCCCGTGCGCAGCGAGACGACCTCGCCCGCGGAGCCCGCAGCGAAGACGCGGCGCCCCGGTCGGTTCAGCATCTCATCGGCGAGCGCGCGCTCGAGTTCGCGCACCCGACCGCGCAGCTCGCTGACCTCGTTCTCGAGGCCGAGCACCCGCCGGATGCCCTCGAGGCTCACGCCCTCGCTCGAGAGCTGCTGGATCTCGCGCAGCTGGGCGACATCCCGCATCGAATAGCGACGCGACTTGCCCGCCGTGCGCTTCGGCGAGACCAGGCCCATGCGGTCGTACTGGCGGAGCGTCTGGGGGTGCATGCCCGCCAGCTCGGCCGCGATCGAGATGACGAACAGCGGGCTCTCGCCGTCGACCTGCATCAGGAACTCCGGGCCTTGGCGAGCAGGTCCTCTCGGGGGTCCTCGTCGGGAAGCTGCGACTGGAACTCGCGCAGTTTCTCCTCGGCATCCTTCGTCAGATGGGCGGGAACCGCGACCTGGACCACGGCGAGCAGGTCGCCCGTGCCCTTGGCGGTCTCGACACCTCGGCCCTTGACGCGCAGGACGCGGCCGCTCGGGGTTCCGGGCGCCACCCTGAGCTTCACGGGGTCGCCGCCGAGCGTGGGCACCTGGATGGTCGCGCCGAGCGCGGCCTCGGCGAACGTCACGGGCACGTTCACGCGCAGGTTCAACCCGTCGCGCTCGAACACCGGGTGCCTGCGGACCTTCACCGTGAGCACGATGTCGCCATGCTCGCCCCCGTCGGGCGACGGGTGGCCCTTGCCGCGCAGGCGGATCTTCTGCCCGTCGGAGACGCCCGCGGGAACGTTCACGGTGATCTCGCGGCCCTCCGCGGTCTGCAGCGTGATCCGGTCGCCGCGTGTGGCCGTGATGAAGTCGAGCGTGGTCGACGCGGTGACGTCGCGGCCCTTCGTCGGCCCGCCGAACCCGCGGTAGCCGCCGGTGGGCTGGCCGAACCGGCCCCCGCCGAAGAGCCCGCCGAGCAGGTCGTCGTACTCGCCGCCGGGGCCGCCCGGCCCGCCGGCCCCCGGACGGAACGTGTACCGGGCGCCGCCGCCCTGCTGGCCGAACATGCCGCCGAAGACGTCCTCGAAGCCGCCGGCGCCGGCGCCGCCGGGTGCGGTGAATCGCGCGCCGCCGCCCATCGCGCGCACGGCGTCGTACTCCTTGCGCTGCTCGGCATCCGAGAGCACCGAGTTCGCCTCGCTGATCTCCTTGAACTTCGCCTCGGCCGCCGCATCCCCCGGGTTCTGGTCGGGGTGGTACTTGCGGGCGAGCTTGCGGTACGCCTTCTTGACGTCGGCGTCGCTCGCATCCTTCGAGACGCCGAGGATGGCGTAGAAGTCCTTGTCGAACCAATCCTGGCTGGCCATCGGCGCCTCCTTCCTGCTGAATCTACTGGGAACCGGGGCGGGCCGGACCGCGACGCCCGCCGAGCATGGCGGATGCCGCGGACCGGCCCGTGCGGGTCACGCCGGCGTCTTGACGACGACCTTCGCGACCCGGAGGAGCGTGTCGCCCAGCAGGTAGCCCGTCTCGACGACGTCGGCGACCGTGTCGACCTCGACCTCGTCGGAGTGCTGCTGGAAGATCGCCTCGTGGCGCTGCGGATCGAACGCCTCGCCCACCTCGCCGAACTTCGCGAGGCCCAGCCGCTCGACCGACGCGCGGAGCTTGGCCGCGATCGTGGCGAACGCCCCCTCGCTCTCGAGGTCGCCGTGCTTCTCGGCGCGGTCGAGGTCGTCGAGCACGGGCAGCAGCACCGCGACCGCCGCGCCCATCGCGCGCTCGCGCTCGAGTTCGCGGTTCGCCTCGGTGCGCTTGCGATAGTTGGCGTACTCGGCCGTGACGCGCTTGAGGTCGGCGAGGTGCTCGGCCGACGGGTCGTCGACCTCGGCCTGCGCGGCGCTCAGGATGTCCTCGACGGTCAACTCGTCCTCGCCCTCGGCGGGCGCGTCGGCATCGGGCTCACCAGCCGCGTCTGCATCGGGCGAAGCGGATGCCGCGGCAGCCGTCGCACCGGCCTCGGGGGCGGACTCGGCGTCCGCCCCGTCGGCCTTCGGCTTGCGAACCTCGCCCGTCTCCGGGTCGATCCGCCGTTTGTCGCGGATGATCGACTCGTCCTGGTTCTGGTTCTCGTCCGTCATGCCTGCTTCTTCTCATCCTCGTCGTCGATGACCTCGGCGTCGACGACGTCCTCGTCGGAGGAGTCAGCGCCCTCGGCGCCGGTCGCCGTCGCGTCCTCGCCGGGGTTGGCGCCGGCCGCGGCATCCGCCTGCTGGCCCTGCGCGTAGATCGCCTCGCCGAGCTTGCCCTGCGACTGCGAGAGCTTCTCGAACGCCGACTTCACGGCGTCGTCGTCCTCGCCCGCGAGCGCGGTCTTCAGCGCATCGACATCGCCCTGCACCTCGGACTTGACGTCGGCCGGGAGCTTGTCGTCGTTGTCCTTGATGAGCTTGTCGACCGAGTAGGCGAGCTGCTCGGCCTGGTTGCGGACCTCGGCGGACTCGCGGCGCTGCTTGTCTTCGGCCGCGTGCTCCTCGGCGTCGCGGACCATCCGCTCGATGTCCTCCTTCGGCAGCGACGAGCCGCCGGTGATGGTCATCGACTGCTCCTTGCCGGTGCCCTTGTCCTTCGCAGACACGTGCACGATGCCGTTCGCGTCGATGTCGAAGGTGACCTCGATCTGCGGGATGCCGCGGGGCGCCGGCGCGATGCCGGTCAGCTCGAACGTGCCGAGCGGCTTGTTGTCGCGCGTGAACTCGCGCTCGCCCTGGAAGACCTGGATCGCGACCGACGGCTGGTTGTCGTCGGCGGTCGTGAAGGTCTCGCTGCGCTTGGTCGGGATGGCCGTGTTGCGCTCGATGAGCTTGGTCATGATGCCGCCCTTGGTCTCGATGCCGAGGCTCAGGGGGGTGACGTCGATGAGCAGCACGTCCTTGCGCTCGCCCTTGAGGACGCCGGCCTGGAGTGCCGCGCCCACGGCGACGACCTCGTCCGGGTTGACGCCCTTGTTGGGCTCCTGGCCGGTCTCCTGCTTGACGAGCTCCGAGACGGCGGGCATGCGGGTCGAACCGCCGACGAGCACGACGTGCGCCACGTCCGACAGCTTGATGCCGGCCTCGCGGATGACGTCCTCGAAGGGCTTCTTGGTGCGGTCGAGCAGGTCGGAGGTCATGTTCTCGAACTGCGCACGCGTGACGGTCTCGTCGAGGTTGGCCGGGCCGTTCTCGGTGAGCGAGAGGTAGGGCAGCTGGATGCTCGTCGACATGCTCGACGACAGCTCCTTCTTGGCCTGCTCGGCGGCCTCCTTGAGGCGCTGCAGCGCGATCTTGTCCTTCGAGACGTCGACGCCGGTCGAGTCCTTGAAGCGCTTGATGAGGTGCTCGACGAGGCGCTGGTCCCAGTCGTCGCCGCCGAGGCGGTTGTCGCCCGAGGTCGCGCGGACCTGGATGGTCGAGAAGTCGTCGTCCTTGCCCACCTCGAGGAGGGACACGTCGAACGTGCCGCCGCCGAGGTCGAAGACGAGGATGAGCTCGTCCTCCTTGCCCTTGTCGAGGCCGTAGGCGAGCGCGGCCGCGGTCGGCTCGTTGATGATGCGGAGCACGTTCAGGCCCGCGATCTCGCCGGCCTCCTTCGTGGCCTGGCGCTCGGCGTCGTTGAAGTACGCCGGAACGGTGATGACCGCGTCGGTCACGGTGTCGCCGAGGTACTGTTCGGCGTCGCGCTTGAGCTTCTGCAGGATGCGCGCCGAGATCTCCTGCGGCGTGTACTTCTTGCCGTCGATCTCCTGCGTCTTCCAGTCGGTGCCGACGTGGCGCTTGACCGACGCGATGGTGCGGTCGACGTTGGTGACGGCCTGACGCTTCGCGGTCTCGCCGACGAGCACCTCGCCGTCCTTGGTGAATGCGACCACCGACGGGGTGGTGCGGAAGCCCTCGGCATTTGCGATGACGACGGGCTCGCCGCCCTCGAGGACGCTGACGACCGAGTTCGTGGTGCCGAGGTCGATTCCGACTGCACGTGACATGTGTGTATCTCCTTCTGCCGGGAGGTCTCTCGTTCGTACTCCCGACGATCGGCCCGGCGGTCCACCGCGACCGAAGCCTGTGATCGGCGAGACTTGAGCCTCGCCGACTCAAGTGTCTCCGTGGGCGATTCGGAAGTCAAGTCGAGACCCCAGAACTTGAGTGCAGTTGACTCAATTCAAGGTGCTCTCCCAGCATTCCCCTGCCCTGCAACCACTCCCACCTCCCTTCTCCCTCCCTTGCTCCCCTCCTCCCCTCCCTTCCGCAGCGCCGAGTGTCCAATGGATGCCACCTCCAACCACGTCGAGCGACATCCATCGGACACTCGGCGGGGCAGGGGCAGGGCAGGACTCAGGGGGCGGGGGCGGGGCGAGCGCAGGGGTCCTCCACAGGGCGGGCGTCGGGTGGGGTGCGCGGCTGAGGGCGGCGGCGTCGGGGGTGTCGGCGCGGGGCGGCGACGATGGGGCGATGCGAGCGCGACCACTTCCTCCCAGGCTGCGTTCGGGCCCGTTCTCGGTGCAGGCCGCGGACGCGCTCGGAGTGTCGCGCGGGCGACTCCGGGCCGCCGATCTCACGGCGCCGTATCACGGAGTGCGCATGGCGGGCTCACCCGAAGACCTCGAGACGCACTGCCGTGCGTTCGCGAAGCGGATGCCTCCGGCCCAGGTGTTCAGTCACGCGACCGCCGCATCGTTGTGGGGCCTCCCGCTCCCGTACGCCCACGAGCGCCCTCCGCTGCACGTCTCCGCCCTGACTGGACGCGAGCCGCGGACTCGCGGCGTGATCGGTCATCGCATCGATCCCACGCGCATCCGGCTCGGCGTCGTGCGGGGCCTGCCGGTGGTCTCGCCCGCCGACGCGTGGTGCCAGATGGCCGGGCGGCTCTCCCATCCGGATCTCGTGGCGGCGGGCGACGCACTCCTGGGCTGGCCCGTGGCGATCATCCCCGTCGATGAACTCGACGCGGCGATCGAACGGCACCGCCGCGGGCGCGGGTCGCGGGCGCGCGACGAGGCTCGCCGCGACATCCGCTCCGGCTCGGCATCGAGACGCGAATCGCTGCTCCGCCTCGAGGTGGTCGCGGCGGGCTTCCCCGAGCCGGAGTGCAACGCAGCGATCCGCCTGCCGGGCGGAGCGACGGTGTACGGCGACCTGGTGTTCCGTGCCGCCAAGGTGCTGCTCGAGTACGACGGCGACCACCACCGCACCGATTCCGGGCAGTTCGCGCGAGACGTGGGGCGCCTGAACGCCCTCGCAGCGGCGGGGTGGACCGTCCTCCGTGTGCGCACCTCCCTCGGAACGCACCAGGTGCTCGCCCAGCTCGCCGCCGCCCTGGCCACGCGCCGCTGAGGCCCCCTCCCCGGGGCATCCGCGCTTCGCCGAGTGTCCAGCGGATGCCGACACCGGGGCGGGTATCCCGCATCGGTTGGACACTCGACGGGTCAGGAGGAGGGGAGAGGTGAGAGGTGAGAGGTGAGAGGTGAGAGGTGAGAGGTGAGAGGTGAGAGGTGAGAGGTGAGAGGTGAGAGGTGAGAGGTGAGAGGTGAGAGGTGAAAGGGGGGTTCCGCAGGAAGGGGGGTGGCCATAGAGTTCGGGCACGATGCCTGAATCGAGCAGGGAGAACAACGGATGAGACCGAGCACGAGACTTCTGGGCGGAATGGCCGTCGCGACGCTGGCACTGGGTGCCGTCGGCGCCGCGGGCGCGACCGCTGCACCCGGTGGCAAGCCGGGGCCGAGGTACACGGCGGGAGCCGAGGGCGTCGGCGACGCCTACTTCCCGTTCGCCGGGAACGGCGGCTACGACGTCCAGCACTACGACCTCGACATCACGTACACGCCGCCGGCACCGGATCCGGCACCGCTCGTGGGCGAGTTCGACGGCGTGGCCACGATCGACCTCGTCTCCACGCAGGACCTCGACCGGTTCAACCTCGACCTGCGCGGCATGGAGGTGCACGCGCTGAGCGTGAACGGGAAGCCGGCGGCATCCGTCGCCCCGCCCCTCGCCGGGGAAGAGGTCGACGGCGCCGCGTACTGGCACGTCCAGGACGACGACGCTCGCGTGTGGGAGCTCACGGTCCAGCCCCGGCCGAAGCTCAAGGCCGGCGAGCAGGTGCAGGTCGTCGTCGAGTACGGCGGCACGACCACCAGGCCGAGGGACATCGAAGGAGCGCTGTACGGCTGGGTGACCCAGCGCGACGGTGCGCTGGTCGCGAGCGAGCCCGACGGCTCGATGACCTGGTACCCGGTGAGCGACCACCAGACCGACAAGGCGACGTACTCGTTCGAGATCACGGTGCCCGAGGGCAAGGTGGCCGTCGCGAACGGCATCCAGCCCAAGCCCGAGGAGACCGCGAACGGGTGGACCACGTGGTTCTGGGACGCCCCCGATCAGCAGGCGAGCTACCTCACGACCGCCTCGGTCGGCGACTTCGACCTCCGCGAGACGTACACGTCGAGCAGCGGCGTGCCGATCATCGACGCGGTCGACACGAAGCTCTCGACGTCGCGCCTCGCGACGACGAACGCGAGCCTCGGCCGGCAAGCGGCGATGGTCGACTTCTTCGAGTCGAAGTTCGGGCCGTACCCGTTCGTCGCCTACGGGTCGATCGTCGACAACGACTCGGTGGGCTACGCGCTCGAGACGCAGACCCGACCCGTGTACTCGTCGTCCGCCAGTGAGGGCACCGTCTCGCACGAACTCGCACACCAGTGGTTCGGCAACGCCGTGAGCCCGGAGCGGTGGCAGGACATCTGGCTCAACGAGGGCTGGGCGACCTATGCGAACTGGATGTGGAACGAGGAGCGCGGCATCCGCACGGCCCAGCAGTCGTATGACAACTGGTACGCCCCCGCGCGCGACGCCGCCTACTGGGGCCTCCAGATCGGCGACCCGGGCGAGCTGGGACTCTTCGCGACGCAGGTGTACAACCGCGGCGCGGCGACCCTGCACGCACTGCGGCTCGAGGTCGGCGACGCCGACTTCCTGGCCGCGGCGCAGCTCTGGCTCGAGCGCTACAACGATTCGGCGGGCACGAGCGAGGACTTCCAGGCCGTGTACGAAGAGGTCTCCGGTCAAGACCTCGACGAGTTCTTCCAGATCTGGCTCTACGACCAGGTGAAGCCGCCGGCCGACTGGACGACGCCCTGACCGTCGCCCACGAGAGCCGAGGGGGCCGGATGCCGCGTGGCATCCGGCCCCCTTCCGCACGCGCACTAGGTTGAGCCCATGACCCGACTCCGCTCGCGTCGCGACGCGCCCGCCGCCGCCCTGCTCGCCCTCGGCATCGCCCTCGGAATCGGCCTCACCGGGTGCGGTCCGTCGCCCGCGCCATCCGCTGCACCGACGGACGCCGCAGAGTCGGGGCAGGCAGCGCCGGCGACGGACGCACCGGACGACCAACCCGCCGCGATCCCAGCGACCTGCACGACGGTGCTCGCACCCGATGCCTACACGACGCTCGAAGCCGACGGGCTCGAGCAACGCGCGCCGACCCTGTTCGACCCGATCGCAGTGCGGATCTCCGAAGCCGGCGGGCTCGTGTGCTCCTGGGGCAAGCCGGACTCCGACAACGTGGTCGATGTCGCGCAGATCGCAGTCGCCGGGGACGACGCGGCCTGGACGGACGCGCTCACCGAAGCCGGCTACACGCCGAGCGACGACCCGGTTCCCGGCGGGTACCGGGGGCAGCCCGACGCGGCGAACGGCATCAGCCCCGTCGTGGTCATCGAGGGAGGCACCGTGACCTACCTCAGCACCCCCGCGTTCGCGGGGTTCCTGCTCCCGGCGAGCTGACCCGGGCGGCCGTCCAGCCGACGCACGGACCCGGCGCGTACCCTTGGGGTCATGTCGACCGACGCGCCCGAGACCCCCGCACGCCCCGCGGAGGCCGCGACGCCCCCGAACGACGGGGCCGTTCGTGAACCGCGCGGAGGCGGCATCCGCTCGACCAAGCCCCGACAGGTGCGCCCGAAGACCGAGGGCTGGCAGCAGGCGAAGGATGCCGACGGCCGGCCGCTCCTGCAGTTCGCCTCGCCCAAGCGCGGCAAGCCGCCGGCGCACCTCGCCGACCTCGCGCCCGACGAGTGGAAGGGCAAGGCCGACGAACTCGGCATCCCGGCGTTCCGCCTGAAGCAGGTCGCACGGCACTGGTTCACCCGTTGGACGAGCGACCCGGCCGAGATGACCGACCTGCCGGCCGACGGTCGGGACGAGCTCGTCGCCGGTCTCCTGCCGCCGCTGCTCACCGAGGTGAAGCGGCTCGAGACCGACCGCGGCGACACCATCAAGTTCCTCTGGAAGCTGCACGACGGCGCCCTCGTCGAGTCGGTGCTCATGCGCTACCCCGGCCGCATCACGCTGTGCGTGTCGAGCCAGGCCGGCTGCGGCATGAACTGCCCCTTCTGCGCGACCGGGCAGGCGGGCCTGACGCGAAACATGTCGGCCGCCGAGATCCTCGCGCAGGTCGTCGAGGCGAACCGGGTCATCGCGGCGGGATCCCTGCACGGCAAACGCGCCGACGACGGAACGCCCGAGCGCGTGTCGAACATCGTGTTCATGGGCATGGGCGAGCCGCTCGCGAACTACGCGCGCCTCATGCGGGCGGTCCGCACCATGGCCGAACCCGCGCCGAACGGACTCGGCATGTCGGCGCGCAACATCACCGTCTCGACGGTCGGGCTCGTGCCCGCCATCCGCAAGCTCGCCGACGAGCACGTCCCGGTGACGTTCGCGCTCAGCCTCCACGCACCCGACGACGGCCTGCGCGACGAGCTCATCCCCGTGAACTCGCGCTGGAAGGTCGACGAGGCGCTCGATGCAGCCCGCGAGTACTTCGAGAAGACCGGTCGACGCGTGTCGATCGAGTACGCGCTCATCAAGGACATGAACGACCACGGATGGCGCGCCGACCTGCTCGCCGAGAAGCTCAACGAGCGCGGCAAGGGGTGGGTGCACGTCAACCCGATCCCGCTGAACCCGACGCCGGGCTCGATCTGGACCGCCTCCGACCTCGACGTGCAGCACGAGTTCGTGCGCCGGCTCAGCGACGCCGGGATCCCGACCACGATCCGCGACACGCGCGGCAAGGAGATCGACGGCGCCTGCGGGCAGCTCGTCGCGACCGAAGAGGACGAGGCGGCCGCCGCGCGCGCCTGAGCGAACCCGCTTGGCGGATGCCGCGAACCGGCGTATGCTCGGTCGGGCCGCACCACGCGGCATCCGTCGCAGCCAGTGCGACCACCCGCATCGCGGGCCGAGACCGGAAGGAGTGAGTCATGAACCCCGACGTCGTCGCGCGTTTCGCAGACACCCTTCCCTGTGAGGCCGCCCGCTAGATCAGCGTCGGTGGCCTCCATGATCTCGGAGACCCACCGTGAACCTGATCTCGTCGTTCGACGAACCCGCCGCGCGCGCCCGCGCGGCATCCGCTGCGCCGTTCGGCGCGGCATCCGACGCCCTCGCCTTCTCGGACATCGAGCCGGGCGACGGCCAACGCTGGTCGACCTGGCCGGCGACCCAGCCCAGCGAGCGCGGGCCGCAGCCGCGGCCCGACTGGCTCGTCACCTCCGCTGCCGCGATCGACACCGAGCTCGGCATCGTCAAGACCGGCAAGGAGGCCGACCTGTGGCTCATCGAACGCGCCGTTCCCGGGGCGCCGGCCGACGAGCCCGGGAACGCGTCGCTGCTGGCTGCGAAACGCTACCGGGGTGCCGAGAATCGGCTGTTCCACCGCTCGGCGATCTACACCGAGGGGCGCGGAACGCGCCGCTCGCGCGACGTGCGTGCGCTGCAGCGGGCCTCGTCGTACGGCCGCGAGGTCGCCCGCGTCGAGTGGGCGTACGCCGAGTTCGCCGCGCTCTCGCGCCTCACCGAGCTCGGCGCGCCCGTGCCGTATCCGGTGCAGGTGGGCGAGACCGAGGTGCTCATGGAGTTCATCGGCGAGGGGCGCGTCGCCGCGCCCCGCCTCGCCCAGGTGCGTGCGGATCGTGACGCGCTGCGCGACCTGTTCCACCAGGTGGTCGACTTCATGCACACCCTCGCGCACGCGGGTCTCGCGCACGGCGACCTCTCGCCCTACAACCTGCTCGTCGACCGCGGCCGTGTCGTCGCGATCGACCTGCCCCAGGTCGTCGACGTGGTGGCGAACCCGAACGGGTTCGACCTGCTGCACCGCGACTGCGTGAACGTGTGCGAGTGGTTCACCCGGCAGCGCCTCGAGTGCGACGCCGAGGAGCTGTTCGCCGATCTCGTCGGCGACGTCTACCGGTGAGCGCCTCCGAGGCGCTAGCCTGCACGGGATCGACGCGGATCGGCCCGGCCGGGCGCGCCGTCACCGCCCGTTCACCCCGCGTCGGAAGACTCCCCCCATGACCGACCTCCCCCAGCCCCCGGCACCCCGACCGGACCCGGCGTCCCTCTCGACCGACCAACTGCCCGCCGTGACCGGCCTCGACCTGCAGGCCGAACGCACCGTGCCACGGCGGCAGGTCTGGGCGTGGGCGATGTGGGACTGGGCGACGCAGCCGTTCAACTCGGTCATCCTGACCTTCGTCTTCACGGCGCTGTACCTCACGAGCGACTGGTTCCTCGATCCCGCGATCGTCGAGCTCGGCGAGGGCGACCCGGCGTACGAGCGGGGCCTGGCCGACCTCGCGAGCGGGCTGGGCTGGGCGATCACCGTCTCGGGTGTGCTCATCGCGTTGCTCGCGCCGGTGCTCGGGCAGCGAGCGGATGCCGCGGGGCGGCGCAAGCTCTGGCTCGCGGGCGCCACCGCGGCGCTGGTGCTGTCGATGGCCGCGTTGTTCTTCGTGCAGGGTTCGCCCGCGTACTTCCTCCTCGGGATCTCGCTCATCGCCGCGGGCACGGTGTTCAGCGAGATCGCCGGGGTGAACTACAACGCGATGCTCGTGCAGGTCTCGACGCCGCGCACGGTCGGTCGCGTGTCGGGGCTCGGTTGGGGGCTCGGCTACCTGGGCGGGATCGTCGCGCTCGTGCTCGTGGTGATCGCGACCGCGTTCGACTGGTGGGGCATGCCGACCGACGACGGCCTCGTGTACCGCGTCATCGCGGTCGGCTGCGCGGTGTGGACGGTGCTGTTCGCGTGGCCGGTGTTCGTGTACGTTCCCGAGGCGCCGCCGGCGCCCGGCCGGGAACGCGTGGGGTTCTTCCGCAGCTACGGGGTGCTCGTGCAGGACATCGTGCGGCTGTGGCGCGGGTCTCGCCCGACGTTCTGGTTCCTGCTCGCGAGCGCGGTGTTCCGCGACGGCCTGGCGGGCGTGTTCGCGTTCGGCGCGGTGATCGCGGCGGTCGTGTTCCATTTCACGTCGAACGAGGTCATGATCTTCGGCATCGCGGCGAACCTGCTCGCGGGCGTGTCGACGATCGTCGCGGGCAGGTTCGACGACCGGTTCGGCCCGCGCGCGGTGATCCTCGCGGCGCTCGGCGGCCTGGTCGGTGCGGGCCTGATCGTGTTCTTCCTGCACGACGCGGGAACGACGCCGTTCTGGATCTTCGGGCTCCTGCTCACGATCTTCGTCGGGCCGGCGCAGGCCGCGTCGCGCTCGTTCCTCGCGCGCGTCACGCCCGCGGGTCGCGAGAGCGAGATCTTCGGCCTCTACGCGACGACCGGGCGGGCGGCGAGCTTCCTCTCGCCGTTGCTGTGGTCGTCGTTCATCGTGCTGTTCGGCGCGACGTACTGGGGGATCCTCGGGATCGTGCTGGTGCTCGCGGCGGGGCTGGTGCTGATGCTGTTCGTCCGGGTGCCGAAGCGATCGACGGATGCCGCGGTCGCGGCGTAGCGACTGAGGCCCGGGCCGCGCGGCGCCCTTCCCCGGACGTGCGACGACGCGCCGCCCGGGGAGGGGGCGACGCGCCGTCGGGCCTACGGCCTACGGCCTACGGGCCGACCGTGATGACGACCTCCTGCGTCGTCGTGTTCCCGCTCGGGTCGACGGCCTCGAACACGACCGTGTAGACGGCCCCCACTCGGGCGAGCACCCGCACCTCGGTGTCGGAGACGATCTCGACCTGCGCCTTGTGCCCGGTCGCCGTCGCGTCGACGATCGACACCTCGACCTCGCCGGAGGCGTCGGTCGCGTCGATGTCGAAGGTGACGCTGCGCCACTTCGCGTTCGGCGGGAAGACGACCTCGGGATCGGGCGTGACCGAGAGCTCGGGCGCGATGAAGTCGAACCCGATGATCACCGGGTCGTGGTCGCTCGAGCGGTACGGGTCGGGCGCGAAGATCGCGTCCTGGGCGTCCTGCTTGAACCCCATGAGGTAGTCGAGCAGGTCGGGCTCGTCGGCGTTGACCGCCCACGTCGCGGCGCCCGTCACGTTGGCGGCGAGCCCGGAGCCCACGAGTCCGTAGTCGAGGTAGCCGAGCTGGCCGTCGAACACGTACGAGTAGGCGTTCTCACCCTGTTCCTCCAGCAGGAGGTCGGTGAAGCCGGCCGCGGTGAGGACCTGGATCGGGTCCTCCTTGTCGTAGGCGTTGAGGTCGCCGATGATGACGTCTCGGCCCGGCTCGGCGCCGGTCGGCCCGGTGGCGAGCCAGTCGACGAGCGCCTCGGCGGCCGCGGTGCGGACACCGTTGCAGTTGCCCTGGCCGTCTCCCGCGTCCGGGTCCTCGGCGCACGCCGAGCCCTTCGACTTGAGGTGGTTCACGACGACGGTGACCTCTTCGCCGGTCTCGACGTCCGCGAACGTCTGGGCCAGCGCCGGACGGTTCCGGTTCGTGTCGAAGCGCGGGTCGATCGTCTCGTCGAGCACGGCGTACCCTCCGGCCGGCATCACCGCTGCCGGCTTGTAGATGAGTGCCGTGGTGATCTCGTCGGTGCCGACGACGCCCGTGTCGATCGCCGCGTAGGTCTCGGCGCCGAGCGCATCGTTGATCGCGGCGACGAGGGTGTCGACCGCGGTGCCGTTGTTCTCGATCTCGATCAGCCCGAACACGTCGGCGTCGATCTCGGTGATCGCGCTGACGATCTTCGACTCCTGGCGTTCGAACTCCTCGGGCGTCGCCGCCCCGCGCGAGCCGAGCGTCGTGAAGTAGTTCAGGACGTTGAAGCTGGCCACCGTGAAGTCGCCGCCGACCTCGGGCGCTGCGGTCCGCGGGTTGACCGACGTGACATCGGCGCCCTGCGTGGGCTGGACCCGCCAGAGGCCGAAGCGCCAGTCGAGGATGCCCGTCGCGTTCGAGACGAGGTCGCCGCCGCGGAACAGGTTGTCGAGCGTGAACTCGTCGCCGTTCGGGTGGATGGCCGGGTCGGGGTTCTGCACCCCGCGGCCGTCGTCGAGCGTGATGCGGTTCGCGGCGTTGTCGGCCGCGAGCCGCACGGCCTCGGTCGATCCCGGTGCGTACACCGCCGTCGGCTGCATCTGCCGTTCGGTGCCGAGCACGATCTCGCCGAAGCGGTCGAAGTTGAAGTACTCGATGATCGTGAGCTCCTGCGGCAGGGTGACGCGCATGCCCTCGAGGGCCTCGTACGTCGCCGTGCTCGAGGGGATCGTGACCTCGGCCGCCGGGGGAAGCGCGGCGCCGGTGTCGCAGACGGCGTAGGCATCCGCGACGACCTGCGTCATCCCGAACGACTCGCCGACCTCGCCGACGACGTGCACGAGGTCACCGGCTTCGACGTCCGCGCCGCCCGGCGCGGAGACGAAGACGCCGTCCGAGGTGGCGGAGTCGCCGTCGCCGAGATCCTGCACGTAGTAGCCGTCGAACCCGCCGACCTGGAAGTCGCCGGTCACGACGCCTTCGATCTCGACCGTCTGCCCGGCGACCGGGGAGCTCGCCCCGGAGCCCTGCACCGACCCGATGGTCACGATGGGCGCCTCGCAGTCCGCGACGACGGGCGGCTCCTCGATGGTGAGCGCGTTGACGGCGCCGGGCGTGTTGACGGCCTCGCCGTCGATGAGCGTGCCCGCGAAGCCGGGGATGCCGGCGAGGTCGAAGTCGTTGCGGACCCAGTCGGAGGGCGAGTCGGTGTCGGTTCCGTCGGGGATCCGCGACGCGCCGCCGGGCGCGAAGGCGAGGCCGTCGTACGCGACGCCGAGCACGGTGTCGCCGTACGCGAGGTCGCCGGCGCCGCCGTCGTTCACGGCGACCGAGTCGAGCACGCTCGGCAGGCCCGGTCCGTCGTCGAGCACGCCGTCGTCGTTCGCGTCGAGGTCGTCGCCGGCGGCACCCGTGAAGCCCTCCACGAGCAGGAGGCTCATCGTGCCGTTCTCGAGGGCGTTCGCGGGAAGCTCGGCGAGGTAGCGGCCGTCGGCGTCGGCCGTGCCGAGGGCGATGACCTCGTCGACCACGCCCATGTTCGAGTTCGAGTCGCCCTCGATCTCGAGCACGGCGTAGGCGGAGAGGTCGGCGGCCGCTGCGCCGAGCACCTCGACGTACTCGACGTCGGTGCCCGTGGTGCTGGCGGAGAACTCGTTGATCACGGGCGTGGTCGGCGGTGCGTCACCGCAGTCGGCGGTGTGCGCGCCGAGGCCGTCGAACGTGTCCTGCGCGAAGCCGGTCCACTCGACCGCCGGGTCGAACTCGTCGGTCGGGTCGGTGTCTCCGAGGCACACGGATGCGTTGCGGCGGAGCGTGTTGTCCTGGGTCGAGACCAGGCCCGTCCCCCACTGCGAACCCGGGTCGAACCCGACCTGGCCGAGAGAGTCGACGACTGCCCCGTCGTGCTTCAGGACGATCGCGTCGTCGCCGTTCCAGAGGCTGCTCGCCGTGACCTGGTCGGCGAATGCGGCGAGGTCCTCGTCCGCGAAGACGAAGGCGTCACCGGCGCCGACCGTGCCGGTCAGGGCGAAGGTGCCCGCGGGCGTCACCGTAGCGCTGCCGTTGAAGTACACCTCGAGCGAGTACGCCGCGAGCGGGATGTCGGCGTCGGTCGGGTTGACCAGCTCGATCGCCTTGTTGAACGACGAACCCTCGACGTACTCGCTGATGATGAGGTCGGACGGCTCGGCCGCGGCCGCGACTGCGGCACCCGTCGGCACCGCCATTCCCACCCCCATCAGGGCGGCTGCGGTGAGCCCCACGGTCAGGCGTTGGACGGGACGTTGCATCTCGGCACCTCCGGCACACAAGCAGGGGCCCCCATGACCCCCTGACGCGCGTCAGCCTAGGGAAGCGCCGCGGATCGCGATAGCCCCCGCAACGCGACGTTCACGCGATGCAGGCGAATGTGCACGGAACGGATGCCTCGTTGCTCACCTGAGCACGGCCCGCACGGTCAGGCCGATCCGGAGCCGCGCGCGTTGTAGACGACCGCGTCGGAAGCGCCGAACGCCCGGAAGACCTCGACGGCCTCGGCGCGCCGGGTCCCCGAATCAACGCGGATGCCGCGCCGCGCGAACTCGCCGATCCAGTCGTCGGGCATCGGCCCTTCGTCGAACCCGGTCAGCCGTTCGCATTCCTCGCCGTGCCCCGCGATCACGAGCCTGCGCACGCCCGACCACATCGTCGCGCCGTAGCACATCACGCACGTGGCCCAGTTGACGACCAGCTCGAGCTCGGCGCCATCCGCCCCGAGGTCCCAGCGGCCGAGCCTCCACTGCGCGAGCGAGAGCGCGGTGACCTCGGCGTGCAGTGAGCTCAGCCCGCTCGAGAGCACGAGGTTGACTCCGGCCGACACCAGCTCCCCGGTCGCCGCATCCACCACGAGGGCTGCGAACGGCCCGCCCGTTCCCGCACGCCAGTTCCGGTCCGCGAGCTCGATGGCGACCGCCATCCGCTCGTCGTCATCGCCCAGCGGTCTCGCCGCGATCCGGGGCAGGTCGGCGACCAGCCACGCGGGCAGCGATGCGGAGAAGGACGACGACACCGTGGCATCCATGCGCCCATTCTGCCTCGCGCCCCGCGGCCGTGCGAGCATGGGCGGATGACGCAGCCGCCGCCCGCACTCGTCGCGGTCTCGCACGGCACGTCGTCGCCCGAGGGCCGTGCGGCCGTGCGCGGCCTGTACGACGCCGTGGCAGCCGCCGCGGCCGAGCGCTGGCCCGACGCGGTTCCCGAGACCCGACTCTGCCACGTCGACGTCGAGCAGCCCGACGTGCCGGCGACGTTCGCGACGCTGCCCGCGGGCGAACCCGCGGTGATCGTGCCGTTGCTGCTCTCGGCCGGCTACCACGTGCACGTCGACCTGGCGCGGGCGGCCGCCGACGCGCGTGCGGGCGGCCGCGAGGTGGCCGTCGCCGACGCCCTCGGGCCCGACGACCGGCTCATCGACGTGCTGCGCCGCCGGCTGGCAGAGGCGGGCGCCCGCGAGACCGATCCGGTCGTGCTCGTCGTGGCTGGTTCGAGCGACGCACGCGCGGTGGCCGCATGCCGTTCGGTCCGCGATGCGATGGCTGCGGCATCCGTCGCCGACGTCTCGATCGGATTCCTCTCGGCGGCCGCCCCGTCGGTTCCCGACGCGATCGCGGCCGCACGCCGCGCGGGCGGCGACGGCGCGCGCGTGGCCGCGGCGAGCTACCTCCTCGCGCCCGGCTACTTCCAGGACCTCGCGGCGGGCGCCGCCCCCGACGTGCTCGCCGCACCCCTGCTGCGCCCCGACGACACCCCGGGCGAACTCGTCGAGATCGTGCTCGACCGCTACGCGGCATCCGTCTCGGCCTTCTGACCCCGCGTCATATTTCGGCGTGCGACGCCGGATGACACCGCGTTTCCCACGGTGACGGGTGCGGGTTCCGGCATGCCCCGGAGCGCAATAGCTTCGTCGGCACGCGCCCCGGAACCCGGGCGCTGTCGAGAGGGGGAACCGTGACGATCGAGACGACGGATGCCGCGCCGCGCGCCGCACGCGCCGCGCGGCCGGCACGACCCTCGACCCGCCCGAACGGGCAGTGGAAGGTCGACGGCACCGCGCCGCTCAACGCGAACGAGGAGTGGAAGCAGGTCGACGGCGGCCTCGCGGTGCGCGAGCGGATCGAGACGATCTACGCCGACGGCGGCTTCGCGTCGATCGACCCGACCGACCTGCACGGCCGGTTCCGGTGGTGGGGGCTGTACACGCAGCGCAAGCCCGGCATCGACGGAGGCCGGACGGCCACGCTCGAGCCGCACGAGCTCGAGGACGAGTTCTTCATGCTCCGCGTCCGCATCGACGGCGGGCAGCTGACCACCGAGCAGTTGCGCGTCATCGGCGGCATCTCGACCGAGTTCGGCCGCGACACCGCCGACCTCACCGACCGGCAGAACATCCAGCTGCACTGGATCCGCGTCGAGGACGTGCCCGAGATCTGGCGCCGGCTCGAGTCGGTCGGACTCGGCACGACCGAGGCGTGCGGCGACGTGCCGCGCGTCGTCCTCGGCTCGCCCGTCGCGGGCATCGCCGCGGACGAGCTCATCGACCCGACGCCGCAGATCGACGAGATCACGCGGCGGTTCATCGGCGACGAGTCGCTCGCGAACCTGCCCCGCAAGTTCAAGTCGGCGATCACGGGCCACCCCAGCCAGGACGTCGTGCACGAGATCAACGACGTCGCGTTCGTCGCGGTCGAGCACCCGTCGCTGGGCGTGGGGTACGACCTGTGGGTCGGCGGCGGGCTGTCGACCGCGCCGAGACTGGCGGAGCGGCTCGGCGTGTTCGTGGCCCCCGACCGCGTCGCCGACGCCTGGCACGGCGTCGCGCAGATCTTCCGCGACT
Organism: Agromyces marinus; assembly: GCF_021442325.1. Classification (NCBI taxonomy): domain Bacteria; kingdom Bacillati; phylum Actinomycetota; class Actinomycetes; order Micrococcales; family Microbacteriaceae; genus Agromyces; species Agromyces marinus. Next base: position 3,055,414 of record NZ_CP087879.1, read on the forward strand.
ACGGGTACCGGCGGCTGCGGAACAAGGCGCGCCTGAAGTTCCTGCTCGCCGACTGGGGCGCCGAGAAGTTCCGCGAGGTGCTCGAGACCGAGTACCTGGGGTACGCGCTCCCCGACGGACCGGCCGCGCCGACGCCGGCGACTCCCGGCGACCACGTCGGCGTGCACCGGCAGAAGGACGGCCGCTTCTCCGTCGGCGCGACGCCCATCGTCGGGCGGGTCTCGGGGCCGACGCTGACGAAGCTCGCCGACCTCGTCGAGGCGCACGGGTCGACGAGGCTGCGCACGACGCCGCACCAGAAGGTCGTCGTCCTCGACATCCCGGAAGGCCGGGTCGAGTCGCTCGTCGCCGGCCTCGACGAGCTCGGACTCCAGGCACGACCGAGCCTCATCCGCCGCGGCACCATCGCGTGCACGGGCATCGAGTTCTGCAAGCTCGCGATCGTCGAGACGAAGGCGTTCGCGACGGCCGCCGTGCTCGAGCTCGAGGAACGCCTCGACGCGTTCGACCTGCCGCACCCGATCAGCCTGCACGTGAACGGATGCCCCAACTCGTGCGCGCGCATCCAGACCGCCGACATCGGGCTCAAGGGCCAGCTCGTCACGATCGACGGCGAGCAGGTACCGGGCTACCAGGTGCACCTCGGCGGAGGGCTCGCGTCGCAGGATCGCGACGAGGCCGGCCTCGGCCGCACGGTGCGCGGGCTCAAGGTCACGGCCGACGGCATCGCCGACTACGTGTCACGGGTCGTCACCCGGTTCCTCTCCGAGCGTGACGCGGGCGCCGACGAGACGTTCGCCCAGTGGGCGCACCGCGCCGACGAGGAGGCCCTGCGATGAGCGCGCGACGCACCGCCGACGAGCTGCGGGCCCTCGCCGCGGCCGGCGACGCGGCGCTCGGCAGCCTGACCGGCCACGAGGCATCCGCTGCCGAGGTCGTCGCGTGGGTCGCTTCGAACTTCGAGACGGATGCCGCGGCGGTCGCCTGCTCGATGGCCGACGCCGCACTCCCCCACCTGGTGGCGGAGGCGCTGCCGGGCGTCGACGTGCTCTTCCTCGACACGGGGTACCACTTCGCCGAGACCCGCGCGACGCGCGACGAGGTCGCGCGTCGGCTCGACGTGCGCGTGGTCGACGTGCTGCCCGAGCAGACGGTCGCCGAGCAGGATGCGCAGTTCGGCGCGGACCTGTTCTCGCGCGACCCCGCGCTCTGCTGCGCGCGGCGCAAGGTCGAACCGCTGCACCGCGCGCTCGGCGGCTACGAGGTGTGGTTCACCGGCGTGCGCCGCGACGAGGCGCCGACGCGCACCCGCACCCCGCTCGTCGCCTTCGACGAACGCAACGGGCTCGTGAAGGTCAACCCGGTCGCGGCATGGACCTTCGACGACCTCCTCGACTACGCGGGCCGGCACGGGGTGCCCGTGAACCTGCTCATGTCGTACGGCTACCCGTCGATCGGGTGCGAGCCGTGCACGAAGCCCGTGGCCGCGGGCGAGGATCCGAGGTCCGGCCGCTGGGCCGGCCTCGCCAAGACCGAATGCGGGTTGCACCTATGAGCGAGAACCTGATCACGGCGGATGCCGCGGCATCCGTCTCACGCACCTCGTCCCTCGACGCGCTCGACGTGCTCGAGGCCGAGGCGATCCACGTCATCCGCGAGGTCGCCGCCGAGTTCGAGCGCCCGGTGCTGCTGTTCTCGGGCGGCAAGGACTCGGTCGTCGTGCTGCACCTGGCGACCAAGGCGTTCTGGCCGGGGAAGGTGCCGTTCCCGGTGCTGCACGTCGACACCGGCCACAACTTCCCCGAGGTGCTGCGCTTCCGCGACGAGACGGTCGGGCGGCTCGGCATCCGCCTCGAGGTGGCGTCGGTGCAGGACTACCTCGACGACGGCCGCCTGCAGGAACGCGCCGACGGCACGCGCAACCCGCTGCAGACCCAGCCGCTGCTCGACGCGATCGCGGCCGGCCGGCACGACGCGGTCTTCGGCGGCGCGCGCCGCGACGAGGACAAGGCGCGCGCCAAGGAGCGCATCATCTCGCTGCGCGACGAGTTCGGCCAATGGGATCCGCGCAACCAGCGGCCCGAACTCTGGAGCCTCTACAACGGGCGCCACACGGTGGGTCAGCACGTGCGGGCGTTCCCGATCTCGAACTGGACCGAGCTCGACGTCTGGCGCTACATCGAGCGCGAGGGCATCGCGCTGCCGCCGCTGTACTTCGCGCACGAACGCGACGTGTACGAGCGCGACGGCATGTGGCTCGCGGTGAGCGACGTGTCGGCCCCGCGCGAGGGCGAGCGCGTCGAGCGCCGCACCGTGCGCTACCGCACCGTGGGCGACCTCAGCTGCACGGGCGCGGTCGTCTCGGAGGCCGCGACGGTTTCGGACATCGTGCGCGAGGTCGCGGCATCCACCCTCACCGAGCGCGGCGCGACCCGCGCCGACGACCGCCTCTCGGAGGCGGCCATGGAGGACCGCAAGAAGGACGGGTACTTCTGATGAGCGAGCACACCGCGGCACGCCCCGACTCGCGAGTGATACCGGCCGCGCCGACTGATACCGGCCGACCAGCATCACTCGACGGGGCCGGTATCACTCGGCGGGAGGATGCGACGGCCGGCACGCTGTTCCGCTTCGCGACGGCGGGGTCGGTGGACGACGGGAAGTCGACGCTCGTGGGGCGGTTGCTGCACGACTCGAGGGCGATCCTCGCGGACACGCTCGAGTCGGTGACGCGCACGAGCGCGGAGCGCGGATTCGGCGGCGAGCCGGGCGCGATCGACTTCGCGCTGCTCACCGACGGCCTGCGCGCCGAACGCGAGCAGGGCATCACGATCGACGTCGCCTACCGCTACTTCACGACCGGGCGGCGCTCGTTCATCCTCGCCGACTGCCCCGGGCACGTGCAGTACACGCGCAACATGGTCACCGGGTCGGCCACCGCCGACGCCGTCGTCGTGCTCGTGGACGTGCGCAGCGGCGTGCTCGAGCAGACGCGCCGCCACCTCGCCGTCGTGCAGCTGCTGCGGGTGCCGCACGTCATCGTCGCGGTCAACAAGATCGACCTGGTCGCCTACGACCGCGCCGCGTTCGAGGCGGTCGCAGCGGATGTCGCCGCGCTCGCGCGCGACCTCGGACTGCCCGACGTCCACGTCGTGCCCGTGTCGGCCCTCGCCGGCGACAACGTCGTCGAGCGCTCCGCGAACACGCCCTGGTACGACGGGCCCGCACTGCTCGAGCTGCTCGAGGAGCTCGCCACGATCGACGAGCTCGAGACCGACCTCGAGGCACTGCGTCTGCCCGTCCAGCTCGTGATCCGCCCGCAGGGCGGGCTGTCGCCCGAGGTGACGGATGCCGCGGCCGACGCGTTCCGCGACCACCGCGCGTTCGCCGGGCGCATCGAGTCGGGCACGGTGAGGGTCGGCGACGCCGTCGAGGTGTTCCCCGCGGGCGTGCAGACGACGGTCACGGGCATCCGCCGCGGACCCGAGGCGCTCGACGCGGCATCCGCCCCGCTCTCGGTCGCGCTCGAGCTCGCCGACCCCGTCGACGCCGCGCGCGGCGCGGTGATCGCCGCCGCCGGCTCGCTGCCCGCACCCCGCCGAGAGCTCGACGCCGACGTGTTCCAGCTCGACGGGCGCCCGCTCGAGACCGGGGCGCGCGTGCTCGTCAAGCACGGAACCACGACCGTGCAGGCGATCGTCACCGACATCCGCGGCCGCCTCGACCTCGACACGCTCGAGACGACGCCCACCTCGGCGCTCGCGACGAACGACATCGGGCTCGTCCGCCTGAAGCTCGCGGCCGACCTCGCCGCCCTGCCGTACGCCGCGCACCGGCGCGCCGGCGCGTTCCTCGTCATCCACCCGCAGGACGGCGCGACGCTCGCCGCCGGCATCGTCGTGGAGGCTCCGGCGTGACGCGCCGCGGGCTCGGTGCACAGCTCGGCGAACTCGTCGCCGGCGTCGCGGTCGCCGCGGCGATCGTCATCGTGCCCGTGGTGATCGGCTCGGCCGGGCGCGCAGCGGCCGAGGGTCCTGCTGCGACCGGGGCGACTGATGCCGCGGCGCTCCGCCTCGGCTACTTCGCCAACCTCACGCACCTGCCCGCCCTCGTCGGGCTCGAGACCGGGATCCTCGCCGACGCGCTCGGCGCGAGCTCGACCGTGCTCGAGCCGCAGGCGTTCACCGCCGGCCCCGCCGCGGTCGAGGCGCTGAGCGCCGGCGCGATCGACGCCGCGTACCTCGGCCCGAGCCCCGCGATCAACAGCTTCGTGCAGTCCGGCGGCACCTCGCTGCGGATCGTCGCCGGCGCAGTGGGCGGCGGCGCCGCGTTCGTCGTGCGCGACGGCATCGACGACGCGTCCGACCTCCGCGGCGCGACGCTCGCGACCCCGCAGCTCGGCAACACGCAGGACGTCGCCCTGCGCACGTGGCTCGCCGACCACGGCCTCGCGACCTCGCCCACCGGCGGGGGCGACGTCGACCTCGTGCCGACCGACAACGCGCGCACGCTCCAGCTCTTCACGACCGGCGAGCTCGACGGCGCCTGGCTGCCCGAGCCCTGGGCCTCGCGACTCGTCGTCGAGGCCGGCGCGAACGTGCTCGTCGACGAGGCGGAGCTCTGGCCGGGCGGCGCGTTCCCCACGACCCTGCTCGTCGTGCGGACCGAGTACCTCGAGGCCCACCCCGACACGGTCGCGGCGCTCGTCGCGGGCCACGCGGCATCCGTCGACTGGATCTCGACGCACGCCGGTCAGGTGCCGGCGACCGTCAACGCGCGCCTCGCGGCCGACGCGGGCGGCGCGCTGCCCGACGCCGTGCTCGAGCGCGCACTCGCGCACGTCGAGGCGACGGTCGACCCGTTCGCCTCGACCCTGCCCGTGCTGCAACGGAACGCCGTCGCCGCCGGGACCGCGCACGGCGGCGACCTCAGCGGCATCCTCGACCTCGGGCCGCTCGACGCGGTGCGCGCTGCGGCGGGCCGGGAGCCGATCGACGTCGCCGGCCTCGACGGGGCCGGACTCGACCGGGCCGGACTCGACCGGGCCGGACTCGACGGGGCCGGACTCGACCGGGGGTCGCCATGAGCGCGGCACCCGCCATCCGCCTCGCCGGCGTCGGAAAGCAGTACGCGCCGGACGCGCCGGTCGTCCTCGACGGCATCGACCTCACCGTCGCAGCCGGCGAGTTCGCCTGCCTCCTCGGTGCATCGGGCTGCGGCAAGTCGACACTCCTCGCCCTGATCGCCGGCCTCGAGCAGCCGACCACCGGCACGATCGACGTCGACGGCCGGGCGGCCGTGATGTTCCAGGAGGCGTCGCTGCTGCCCTGGCTGAGCGCGCGCCGCAACGTCGAACTCGCGCTGCGCTTCGGCGACGCCGGCCTCTCGCGCGCTGCCCGCCGCGCCCGCGCGCTCGAGCTGCTCGACCTCGTGCACCTCGCCGATGCCTCCGAGAAGCGCCCGCACGAGCTCTCGGGCGGCATGCGGCAGCGAGTCGCGCTCGCGCGCGCCCTCGCGCAGGACCGCTCGGTGCTGCTCATGGACGAGCCGTTCGCGGCCCTCGACGCGATCACGCGCGACCTGCTCCATGAAGAGCTCGAGCGTGTGTGGCGCGAGACGGGTCGCACGATCGTGTTCGTCACGCACAACGTGCGCGAGGCCGCACGGCTCGGGCAGCGCGTGCTGCTCATGTCGAGCCGCCCCGGGCGCATCGTCAACGAGTGGCGCCTCGCCGACGACGGTCCGCGGCGCATCGAGTCGCCCGCCGTGTCCGAGCTCTCGCTCGAGATCACCGAGCACCTGCGAAGGGAGATCCGCCGCAATGCCGCATGACACCCTCGCCTCACACAGCTCCTCCCACCACAGCAAGCCCACCCCCAGCACCACCCCCAGCACCCCCACCCCCAGCACCACCCCCCACACCACCCCCCACCCCAACACCCCCAACCCCCACCCCGTCGAGTGTCCAATGGATGCCACTGCAGCCCCCCTCGACCCGCATCCATCGGACACTCGAGGCGCCTCGGGCAGCGACGACGAGCTGCGCACGCTCGAGGCGGGGCTCGATCGGCTGCAGACGACCGCCGAGCGGCGCACGCCGTGGTGGCGCCGCGCGATCGACGGGGTGCTGCCGCCCGTGCTGCTCCTCGTCGTGCTCGTCGCGGCGTGGCAGGCGTACACGGTCATCGCCGACCCCCGACCCGACCTCGCGCCCGGCCCGCTCGACGTCGCCGCCGCGCTCGGCCGGGCATGGGAGGACGGCCGGCTGCAGCTCGCCGTCGCGACGAGCCTCGAACGCGGCATCCTCGGCTTCTGCATCGCGGTCGCGGTCGGCACGCCGCTCGGCCTGCTGCTCGCCGAGTGGGCACCGCTGCGGCGTGCGCTCGGCCCGCTCATCTCGGGCCTGCAGGTGCTCCCGTCGGTGGCGTGGGTCCCGGCCGCGATCCTCTGGTTCGGGCTGTCGGATGCCACGGTGTACTTCGTCGTGCTCATGGGCGCGATCCCGTCGATCGTGAACGGGCTCGTCGCGGGCGTCGCGCAGGTGCCGCCGCAGCTGCGCCGGGTCGGCACGGTGCTCGGGGCGTCACGGCTCGAGCTCGCGGCATCCGTCGTGCTGCCGGCCGCCCTGCCCGGCTACCTCGCCGGACTCAAGCAGGGCTGGGCGTTCTCGTGGCGCTCGCTCATGGCCGCCGAGATCATCGTGATGGGCGGCTCGATGGGCTTCGGCGTCGGCTCGCTGCTGCAGCAGGGCCGCGACCTGGCCGACCTCGCGAGCGTGCTCGGCACGATCCTGGTGATCCTCGCCATCGGCGTCGTGATCGAACTGCTCGTCTTCGCACCGGTCGAGCGCGGGATGCTGCGCCGCCGCGGACTCACGGGAGGAACCCGATGACCGAGAACCCGTCCGAGAACCGGCCGACGGATGTCGCGGGGCGCGACGCTCACGCGGGCCGCGCCGCCCACGGCCGCGCCGCCCACGGCCGCGCCGACCAGGGCCGCCCCGACCAGGGCCGCGTCGCGCTCGTGGGCGCCGGCCCGGGCGACCCCGGGCTCATCACCCTGCGCGGGCTGCGCGCGCTGGAGACGGCGGACGTGATCGTCGCCGACCGTCTCGGCGCGCGCGCGGTGCTCGACGGCCTCGCCGCCGAGGGTGTGGAGCTCCGCGCCGAGGTCGTCGACGTCGGCAAGCTGCCCGGCCACCACGCCGTCCCGCAGGACGCGATCAACGAGCTGCTCGTCACACTCGCGGAGAGCGGCAAGCGGGTCGTGCGCCTGAAGGGCGGCGACCCGTACGTCTTCGGGCGGGGCGGTGAGGAGCTCGCGTACTGCCGCGAGCGCGGCGTCGACGTCGAGGTCGTGCCGGGCATCACGAGCGCCGTCTCGGTGCCCGCGATCGCCGGCATCCCGCTCACGCACCGCGGGCTCGCGACGACGTTCACGGTCGTCACCGGCCACGACCAGATCCGCGCGCTCGGCGGCGGCCGCGACCACACGGTCGTGCTCCTCATGGGCGTCGGCACGCTCGCGAACTCGGCGATCACGCTCGCACGCGGCGAGCGCGGGGGCGAGTGCCCGGTCGCGATCGTGGAGGATGGGTACGGCCCTCGCCAGCGAGTGACGATCGGCACCCTCGACACGATCGCCCACCAGGCGGCGGTGCGGGGCGTCCGCTCGCCGGCGGTCGTGGTCGTCGGCGACGTCGTGCGGCTCAGCACGTACGCGCCCGCCGAGCTCGCGGCATCCGCTCTCACGGCACCGCCGGCCATCGACTGAACCGCCGCAGACGCCGCCCAGACCTCCCCTGCTCTCCTCCGAAAGGCCCCTCATGACCCTCTCCCTCCGTGTCGCGATCGTGGGCGCCGGCCCGGCCGGCATCTACGCGGGCAACATCCTGCGCCGCCAGGTCGACGAGGCCGGCGGGCAGGTCGCGATCGACCTGTTCGAGTCGCTGCCCGCGCCGTACGGCCTGATCCGCTACGGCGTCGCGCCCGACCACCCGCGCATCAAGGGCATCGTGAACTCGCTCCACGAGATGCTCGACGAGGGCACGATCCGCCTCATCGGCAACGTCGAGGTCGGGCGGGATGTCACGGTCGACGAGCTGCGCGAGCGCTACGACGCGGTCATCTTCGCGACGGGAGCCCTGAAGGACGCCCCGCTCGACATCCCCGGCATCGACCTGCCCGGCTCGTACGGCGCGGCCGACTTGGTCGCCTGGTACGACGGCCACCCCGATGTGCCGCGCGACTGGCCGCTCGAGGCGCAGTCCATCGCGGTCATCGGCAACGGCAACGTCGCGCTCGACGTCGCGCGCGTGCTCGCGAAGCACCCGGCCGACCTGCTCTCGACCGACATCCCAGCGAATGTGCACGCGGGCCTGCTCGCCTCGCCCGTCACCGACGTGCACGTGTTCGGTCGCCGCGGCCCGTCGCAGGTGAAGTTCACGCCGATCGAGCTGCGCGAGCTCGGCGAGGTACCCGACGTCGACATCGTGGTGTACGACGACGACTTCGCGCGCGCCGAGGGCGACGCCCACGCCGAGCACCTGCTCGCGACGAACAACCAGGTCAAGGTCATGACGCGCACCCTGAACGGATGGCGCAAGCCCGCCGACTGGGTTCCGACCGCGTCGCGTCGCCTGCACCTGCACTTCTTCCACGCGCCCGTCGAGGTGCTCGGCGAGGGCCGCGTCGAGGCTGTGCGCTTCGAGCGCACCCGCCCGGTCGGCGACGGCTCGGTCGTCGGCACGGGCGAAATCGTCGACGTGCCCGTGCAGGCCGTGTACCGCGCGGTCGGCTACGCGAGCTCGCCCGTGGCGGGCGTGCCGTTCGATGAGTCGGCCCGCGTGATCCCGAACGAGGGCGGTCGGGTGACGGATGCCTCCGGCGCCCTCGTCGCAGGCGTGTACGCGACGGGCTGGATCAAGCGGGGCCCCGTCGGGCTCATCGGGCACACCAAGGGCGACGCGCTCGAGACCGTCACGAACCTGGTCGCGGATGCCGCGGCCGGCGTGCTCGCCGCGCCCGGCGTCGCGCCGACGGTGGATGCCGCCGGCGGCGACGAGGTGCTCGAGCTGCTCGAAGCTCGCGGCATCCGCTTCACGACCTGGAACGGATGGCTCGCGCTCGACGCGCACGAGCGCGCGCTCGGCGAGGCGTTCGAGGGGCCGGTCGCGCGCGAGCGCGTGAAGGTCGTGCCGCGCGACGAGCAGGTCGGCCTCTCGCGCGACGGCGCGCTCGTCGCCGGCTGAGGCGGCACCCCACCTTGTGACGACAGTCGTTGCGGGTTCGGCGCCGCCCGGACCCGCAACGACTGTCCAGACGAGCGTGGCGGGCGACGGGCGCGGGCGACCGGCGCGGGCGTCCGGCGCGGGCGACCGGCGCGGGCGTCCGGCGCGGGCGTCAGCCGTCGGCGTCGGCGACGGCGGTGAACGCCTCGATCGCGGCGGGGTCTGCGCCCGCGGCGCGCAGGCGGGCGGCGATGCCGCGCCGGGCTCGCGCGTAGGAGGCGTTCGTGCCGCGCATGACCGAGTCGCGGTTGGCGAGGTCGAGGAGCGCGGTGAACTCGAACGCGAGCTGGTCGGCGTCGTCGAGCCCGGGCAGTTCGCCGAGTGAGCGGGCGTGCGCGAGGGATGCCGCGAGGTATCCGCTCCAGTCGGCGAGCGCGCGGTCGATGGCGTCGCGCACCGGTCCGGGCTTGGCGTCGAAGTCGGCGGCGGCCTCGGCGAAGAAGCATCCGCCGGGGAACACGCGATCGCGGGAGTAGGCGAGCCACCGGTCGGCCAGCTCGAGCACCCGACCGAGCCCGCGCGGCAGTTCGCGCGCAGGAGTGATCACGGTCTCGACGAAGCGCAGGCGCGCGGCCTCGACGGTCGCGAGCTGCAGCCGCTCCTTGCTGCCGAACAGCGTGGCGACCCCGCTCTTCGACACGGATGCGGCCTCGGCGATCCGCCCGATCGAGAGCTGGTCGAGCCCCTCGACCGACGCGAGGTCGACCGCCGCGGCGAGCACCTGGCGACGCGACGCATCGCCGCGGACGCGCCGGCCGTCGACGGCTTCGCTCGAGATTCCCATGCTCACGCACTCGATTTTACGCACGAACGTTCGTATACTCAACGCACGACCGTTCGTATTCATTGATCGGAGTCACCGTGACCACCATCGCCGAGGCGGCGACCAGCGCAGCACTCCTGAGCCACGTCGCCGCGATCCGCGCCGCCGAACTCGTCTCCCCCGAAGCATCCGCTGCCGCGGCCCTGCCGCTCTTCATGCGCGTCGGCAGTCGCCTGCCGGTGAGGTCGGCCGATCGTGCGGTGCACGAGGCGGCGCGGCGCGGCGTCATCCGCGTGCGGGGGCGCGACCTCGCGACCTACGAGTGGGGCACCGGGCCCGACACGATCCTGCTCGTGCACGGATGGCGCGGCCGCGCCTCGCAGTTCGCGCCGATCGTGCGCGAACTGCGCGCCGACGGGTACCGCCTGCTCGCGTTCGAAGCGCCCGCCAATGGCGCCTCGCCCGGACGCCGGACCGACATCCGCGACTGGCTCGGCGCGATCGCAGCCCTCCAGGCCCGCGAGGGCCGCTTCCACATGATCATCGGGCACTCGTTCGGCGCGATGGCCGCACGTGCCGCCCTCGCCGAGGGCACCTCCGCCGGAGGGCTCGTCGCGATCGCCGGCCCGTCGCGCGCCCGCTTCCTCATCGACGCCTTCACGCGGCGCGTCGGCCTGAGCCCGGCCACCGCCGACGCCCTCGCCGCGCGCTTCGCGCGACGCATCCTCCCCGACGTCGCCGATCCGTGGGCCCGGTTCGACGGGGCGGCGAACCCCCTGCCCGAGCGGATGCCGGTGCTCGTCGTGCACGACCGCGGCGACCGAGAGGTGCCCGCGAGCGAGGGGGTCCGGCTGCACGACGCGCACGGCGCGCGCTCGCGACTCGTGCTCACCGACGGCGCCGGGCACAACCGCGTGCTCGGCGCCGACGCGACGCTCGACGCCGTGACCGCCTTCGCGACCGGCGGCCCTCACGGCGTGGATGTGCTGGGCAGCGCCGCGGGCCGTCAGTCGCGAGCGGCGAGCACGCGCTCGTAGACCGCGAGGTGCGCGCGGGCGACCGCGGCGTCATCGAGCAGGCCCGGCGTCGCGGCGGCGGCCCCGGAGAGATGCGCGCGAAGCGCGGAATCCCGGTCGAGGCGGCGCAGCACACCGGCGAGTGCGTCGACGTCGCGCGGCGGCACGAGGAGCCCGTTCACGCCGTCCGAGACCCACTCGGCGGGCCCGCCCTCGTCGGCCGCGACGACCACCCGCCCGGCGGCGAGGTACTGCAGCACGTTCTGCCCGAGCGGTTCGGGGCGGGTCGAGTACTGGACTCCGACCTCCCAGCCGTCGAGGAGGCGCGGGACCTCGTCGACGTGCCCGAGCACGTCGACCTGCGACCCCACGCCGAGCCCGTCGGCGCGACGCTGCAGCTCGGCCAGGTACCCCTCGTGGCCGAACGGCGCACCGCCGGCGAACTGCAGGCGGATGTCGCGACCCGCGAACACGCGCGCGAACGCCTCGAGCAGCTCGGCCTGCCCCTTCCAGGGGTCGATGCGCGCGAGCATGCCGATCGTCTTCAGCGGTGTGTCGGCCCGGACGAGCAGGGCGGCGCCGACCGTGAGGCCGGACGCGCTCGGTACGACCTCGGCGATCGCCTCCGGCCGGAGGTAGGGCTGCGCGGAGTCGAGCGTCGCGCGCGAGTTCGCGATGACGCCGTCGGCGCGCGGCAGCACCACGCGCGTCATGAGCGCGTGCCCGGCCCCGCCGAGCGCCTCGGGCTCGACGAGGTCGCGCAGGTGCACGACGAACGGCGTGCGCGAGACTCGCGCGGCGAGCGCGCCGTAGGCGGCCGCGCGAGCGGTGTTGGCGTCGACGAGATCGGCGGATCGGAAGGCGGCGGAGGTGCGCGTCGCGACGGCCTGCACCGCGAGCCGCACCCCGAAGCCGAGCGCGGCGAGCGCTCCGCCCGAGCTCGCTCCGGCCGGCTGCCGGATGCCGGCGACCCGCCGTGCCACGCGCGGAGGCACCGCGTCCCACACGTTCGGGCCGGGCCCGAGCGGCGGCGTCTGCAGCGCCGCCGCCCAGTCGGGCCGAACCTGCAGCATCCGGATGAGCGCGAGCTCGGCGCCGCCCGCGGCATCGGTGTGGTCGAGGTGCAGCACCCTCAGGCGGCGCTCCTGCCCGATCACGTTCCGCGCCCGCCGAACCAGCGGCGGCGCCGGCGTTCGGGCTGCGGCGGGCCGCCTCGCGAAGCTGCGGAGTGGGCGCCGCCGATCCCCTCGAACGAGAACGCGTCGGGATCCGCCACGGTCGCCAGCACGGCGTCGACCTCGCTCGGCGGCAGCCCGAACAGGGTCGCCGCGATCGCAGCCAGCGGCGGCACCTCCTCACGGGCCATCGCGCGGTACGCCTCGTCTTCGCGGCCCTGCGGGTCGGTGATGTCGCCGTCATCGGTCGCGCCGAGTTCGCGCCGACCGCCGAACGCCGCGACGCGCGCCCGGAGTTCGTCGGCCGACGCCGGCGCCGGCGACGGCCCGAGCCGTCGGGCGATCCCGCCGGCCTCGCGGATCGTGAACGTCGAGCGGAGCATCGACGGCACCATGCCGAGCACCGCGTCGCGATGCGCGACATCCGCCGTCAGCACCAGGTCGGCGGCCCGGATGTCTCGTTCGTCGATCTGCACCGCGCGATGCGCGCGCCCGTCGGCCCCCAGGCGCTCCGCGATCGCGCGCGTGCGGCGGCGCATGGGCTGGCCCGCGGGCGCCGCGAGGCCGGCGCTCGTGACGACGACGCGCGGCGCGGCATCCGCCGACCGAGCCTGCTCGACCCAGGTGCGCAGGAGCGCGGCCGCGAGCGCGGACCGGTTGATGTTGCCGGTGCAGACCACGAGCACCCGGAACTCGTCGGAATCCATGCGCGATCACCCCAGCTCGCCACGACCGGGGAGCGGGGCCCCGGATAAGGTTTCTCACAGGAGTCTAGAGGGGGTGCGGTGCGCGTACTCAGGGTCTCGCACAGCGCCGTCGTCGACGAGTGGCGCGGGCGCGAGCGCGCGCTCACCGCGCTCGGCGTCGACGTCGAGCTGTGCAGCGCCCGCCGGTGGCACGCCGGCGGCACGCCCGTGACCCTGCACGCGCGCCCCGACGAGCGCGTGCGCGGCGTGCGCACGCTCGGGCGGCATCCGGCGCTCTTCGTCTACGACCCGGTGCCGCTGTGGCGAGCCCTCGGCGAGCGCTGGGACGTGATCGACGTGCACGAGGAGCCGTTCGCGCTCGCGACCGCCGAGATCCTGCTGCTGCGTGCGCTGCGCGGCCGGTCGCGGCGCACGCCCGTCGTGCTCTACACGGCCCAGAACCTCCGCAAGCGCTACCCGATCCCGTTCCGCTGGCTCGAGCGGTGGGCGCTGCGCGCCGCGTCGGGCGTCTCGGCATGCAACTCCGAGGCGGCGCGCATCGCCGAGTACAAGGGCTTCGTCGGTCGTGCGCGAGTGATCCCGCTGGGTGTCGACCTCGACCAGTTCCGGCCGGCGGATGCCGCGGGAACGCCCGGCGGTCGAGGAGGCGCGCCGGCGCCGTATCGAGACCCCGACCCGATCACCGTCGGCTTCATCGGCCGGCTCGTGCCCGAGAAGGGCGTGCTCCTGCTGCTCGACGCCCTCGCGCGCGAACCTCGCCTTCGCCTGCGCGTCGTCGGGACGGGCCCGCTCTCGTCCGAACTGCCCGCTCGCGCGGCATCCGCCGGCGTCGCCGACCGCGTCGAACTCTTCGGCGCGGTCGAACCTGCCGACATCCCCGAGGTGATGCGCTCGTTCGACGTGCTCGCCGTGCCCTCGCTGCCGACGCCGTCATGGACCGAGCAGTTCGGGCGCGTAGCCGTCGAGGCGATGGCGTGCGGCATCCCGGTCGTGTCGAGCGACGCGGGCGCACTGCCCGACATCGTGGGCGGCGCCGGGCTCGTCGTGCCCACGGGCGACGCGGGCGCACTCGCCGAGGCGCTCGTCGCGGCATCCGGCCCCAGCGCCGCCGAACTCCGGGCAGCGGGCTTCGCCCGGGCCGAGGCGTGCAGCTGGGGTGCGGTGGGGCGCGACTACCTCGACCTGTACCGTTCGATCGTGCACGAGCCATCCGCCGCCCCCGAACCGGCGCCCACGCTCGAGGTCGTCGTCGTCGCGTACGGGTCGCCCGAGCTGCTCCGCCGCGCGCTCGAACCCGTCGCGGGCCTGCCGGTCACCGTCGTCGACAACTCCTCGCTCCCCGCGATCCGCGAGCTCTGCGACGGGCTCGGCGTCAGGTACCTCGACCCCGGGCGCAACGGCGGCTTCGCCGCGGGCGTGAACCACGGCCTCGCGAACCGCCTCGCGCCCCGCTCCGACGTGCTGCTGCTGAACCCCGACGCCGAGATCTCGGCCGACGACGTCGCACGACTGCACCGCGCGCTGCGCGCGCGCCCCGACCTCGCGAGCGTCGGACCCGCCCAGGTCGACGAGCAGGGCCACGACGCGCGCGTCGAGTGGTGGCTGCCGTCGCCGTCGGGCACCTGGCTCGAGGCGCTCGGCCTCGCGCGGCTCCGCCGCGACCCGTCGTACGTCATCGGCTCGGTCATGCTGCTGCGCGCCGAGGCGCTCGACCAGGTCGGCTGGTTCGACGAGCGCTTCTTCCTCTACGCCGAGGAGGCCGATTGGGCGTATCGCGCGCACCGCCTCGGGTGGCGACACGAGCTCGTGCCGTCGGCGCGGGCCGTGCACGTCGGGGCGGGCACGGGCGGCGATCCGCGGCGGCGCGAGGCGCACTTCCACGCCTCCCAGGAGCGCTACCTACGCAAGCACTTCGGCGCGGCCCGATGGCAGTGGGCGCGCGCCGGGCAGTGGCTCGGCTCGATGGCCCGTGCCGTGGTGCTCCCCGGCGAGCGCGGGCGCGCCGCGCGGCGGCGGGCGGCCATCACCCGACTGGGGCCGGTGCGGGTCGAGGCGCGGTTCAGGGGGGATGAGGCCGCATGACCAGGGTCGTTCAGATCGTGCCGTTCATCGGGCCGGGAACGGGGGTCGCGGGAGTGGCCTGGCACCTCGACCAGGGGCTGCGAGAACTCGGAGCGGACGTCGAGGTGTTCACCTTCCAGTCCGCACGCCGCGGGCGACCGACGTCGCGGTCCGCGCGCAACACGATCCTCGCCCGCATTCGCGGCGGCTGGCGCATGATCTGGTTCAGCACCGTCGGCACCCGTCGTGCGAAGCAGTACCTCGCCGAGCGCCCCGACGCGATCTCGATCTGCCACAACAACGTCGTCGCCGGCGACATCTACGTCAACCACGGCCTGTTGCTCGCCTCGATGCGTGCCCGGGGGCGCTCGTTCTGGGGCATCTACCGCAACCCGGTGCACGACTTCATCTACCTCCGCGACCGGTTCCGCTATCGCGGACACGCCCACCGTGTCGCGGTCTGCCTCTCGGAGGGGGATGCCGCCGACCTGCGTGCGACGTACGGCCCGATCGGGCCGCGGATCGAGGTCATCCCGAACGGCGTCGACCTCGACCGCTTCCGACCTCCCACGCCGAAGGAGCGAGCGGCGGCGCGCGCCGAGTTCGGTCTCGGCCACGACCAGCGCGTCGGCGTCTTCGTCGGGCACGAGTTCTCGCGCAAGGGCCTCTCGTTCGCGATCCGCGGGCTCGCCTCCGGACCGAGCGCGCTGCTCATGGTGATCGGCGGCAACGACGACATCATCGCCGAGGCGCACGCCGAGGCGGTCGAGCACGGCGTCGGCGACCGGGTGCTGTTCCTCGGCGTGCGCAAGGACCTGCCGAACCACCTCGCAGCCTGCGACTTCTTCGTGTTCCCGAGCGCGTACGAGGCGAACGCGCTCGTCGTGCTCGAGGCGCTCGCGAGCGGGCTGCCCGTCATCGCGACACCGGTCGGCTTCGCGCCCGAGGTCATCCACGACGGCGTCAACGGCTACCTCGTCGAACGCGACCCAGAGGCGGTGGGCGCCCGGATGGAGGAGCTCGCGACGCTCGACGACGAGTCGTTCGCGGCCCTGCGGCTGGGCGCGCGCGCCTCGGCCGAGCGCTACGGATGGCGCGAGGTCGCCCGCCGGTACCTCGCGCTGGTCGAGCAGGTGCAGGCTGAGCGCAGCACCGATTCCTCCGCCGCGGAGCAGGCGAGCGGATGACGCGGATCGTCCAGATCGCTCCGACCATCGAGCCGGGCAGCGGCGTCGCCGGTGTCGCATACGCGCTCGAGCAGGAGTTCCGCGCGGCAGGCGTTCACGTCGAACGCTTCACGGCCGCAGACGCCGGCCGCACGCTCGTTCAGCCGCACCGCACGAGGTTCGGCCTGCACCTCGCACGCGCGGGCAACGTCATCTGGTTCAGCACGGTCGGCACGCGGCGTGCGAAGCGCTTCCTCGCCGCGCGGCCCGATGCGGTCTCGTTCACGCACAACGACGTGATGGCGGGCGACGTCTACGTCAACCACGGCCTGCTCCAGGCGGCCATGCGCGCGCGCGGCAACTACGCGTGGCGGATGGTGCGCAATCCGGTGCACCTGTTCACCGCGCTCCGCGACCGCATCCGCTATCGCGGCCGCACGCATCGCGCCGTGGTCGCCCTCACGGGCGAGGAGGCGCGCCTGCTGACCGAGGTCTACGGCCGGGTGCGGCCCCCGGTCACCGTCATCCCGAACGGCGTCGACACCGAGCGGTTCGGCCCGGGGGATGCCGCGGGGCGGGCCGCCTCGCGCGGCGAGCTCGGCATCGCGCCCGACGCGACGGTCGCGATCTTCATCGGGCACGAGTTCGAACGCAAGGGCCTGCACTTCGCGATCGAGGCGCTCCGGGTGGCACGGGGCGTCGTGCTGCTCGTCGTGGGCGGCTCGCCCGAGATGATCAAGAGGGCCGGTGCGCAGGCCCGCCGGGCGGGCGTCGCCGATCGCGTGGTCTTCGCCGGTGAGCGTTCCGACCCCGTGCCGCTGCTCCGCGCGTCCGACGTGCTCGTCCTCCCGAGCGCGTACGAGGCGAACGCGCTCGTGGTGCTCGAGGCGCTCGCGTGCGGCGTGCCGGTCGTCTCGACGCGCGTCGGCTTCGCGCCCGACATCGTGGTCGACGGCGAGAACGGGTTCCTCATCGAGCGAGATGCCGCGCCGCTCGGCGCACGCCTCGCGGAGCTCGACGCGCTCGACGCGAGCGCCCGCGATGCCTGGCGCGCGCGTGCGCGCCGGACCGCCGAGCAGCACTCGTGGCGCGAGGTCGCCGCACGCTACCTCGGGCTCGCCCGATCGATCGAGGCGCGGAAGGCGGCGGAGCGTTCGCCCGGCACGAGGGCGGGCACCGCGTGAGCCCGCCGCTCCGGATCCTGCACGCCGTCCGCTCGGACGGCTTCTCGGGCGTCGAGCAGTTCGTGCTGCGCCTCGCGCGCGTCCAGGCGGCCGACGGGCACGCCGTGCACGTGATCGGCGGCGACCCGCCGCGCATGCGCCCCGGCCTCGACGCGGCGGGCGTCGCGCACACGCCGGCGGCGCGCACGTTCGAGGTGCTCCGGGCGGTGCGCGGGCTGGCCGACGAGGTCGACGTCGTCAACACGCACATGACGGCGGCGGATGTCGCGACCGTCGCCGCCCTCGCGACCCGGCGCCGCGCCCGTCGCCCTGCGGTCGTCGCGACGTGCCACTTCGCCCGACCACGGGGCCGGGTCGGTCCGGTGCCGATCGATGCGCTCGTGCGCGGCCGCATCGACGCGCAGATCGCGATCTCCTCGGCGGTGGCCGTCGCGGTCGACGGCGCGAGCACCGTCGTCCACACCGGCATCGACCCGCGACCGGCGGGCGATCCGGCCGCGCGCGAACGCACGGTGCTCATGGCCCAGCGCCTGCAGCCCGAGAAGCGCACGGATGTCGGGGTGCGTGCGTTCGCGGCATCCGGGCTCGCCGCCGACGGCTGGGCGCTCGACATCGCCGGCATCGGCCCGGAGCGGGAGCCGCTCGAGCGCCTGGTCGACGAACTCGGCATCGCGGCATCCGTGCGCTTCAGCGGGTACCGCACCGACCTGCCGGAGCTGCTCACGCGCGCCGGGATGCTGCTCGCACCGTGCCCCGTCGAGGGACTCGGGCTGACCCTCCTCGAGGCCATGGCGTCGGGCCTGCCGCCGGTGGCGGCCGACGCGGCCGGGCATGTCGAGCTGCTCGCGGGCCTCGACGATCGGGCACGATTCCCCGCGGGCGATGCGGATGCCGCGGGCGAGCGACTGCGCTCGCTCGCCGCCGACCCCGGCGCGCGTGCCGCGCTCGGTGCCGCCGCACGCGACCGCCAGCAGGCGGAGTTCTCGCTCCGCGCGCAGGCCGACGGCACCGACGCCGTCTATCGGGAGGCCATCGGATGACCGATCTCGTCGTGCTCTCGCTCGAGCGCTGGGACCAGGTCTGGCGGCGCAACCAGCACCTCGTCGCGGGGTTGCTGCGCACCGACCCTGGGCTGCGCGTGCTCTTCGTCGAACCGGCCGCCGACCCCGTGCACGACCTCGCGTCGCGCCGGCGGCCCGGCACCGGGCAGGGCGTGACCGAGGTCGGCGACCCGGCTCCCGGGCGGCTCTGGACCTATCGCCCGACCAAGTGGCTGCCGCGGCGGTTCGACGCGCGCGCCGATGCGCGGCTCGCGGACGGCGTCGTGCGCGCCGCGACATCCCTGGGCATGGAGCATCCGCTGCTCTGGATCAACGACCCGGGCGCCGTCGAACTCGCCGAGCGCACCGGTTGGCCGACGCTGTACGACATCACCGACGACTGGCTCGCGGCCGACCGGTCCGAGAGCGAACGCGCTCGCACGGCCGCGACCGAGGCCCGGCTGCTCGAGGTGGCCCGCGAGGTCGTCGTCTGCTCACCGGAGCTCGCGCGTCGCAAGGGCGCGACGCGCCCCGTCACGCTCATCCCCAACGGGGTCGACGCGGCCGCCTACCGGCGGCCGGCGGCTCGCCCGACCGACCTGCCCGCCGGCCGCACCGCGCTCTACCTCGGCACCGCCCACCCCGACCGCATCGACGTCGCGCTGTGCGAGGAGACCGCGCGCGTGCTCGCCGCGGCGGGCGGCGGCACGCTCGTGCTCGTCGGCCCGAACCTGCTCGGCGAAGCGGCGACCGCGCGCCTCGAGGCCGCCGGCGTTGTGCTGCTCGGCCCCCGGCCGAGCGCCGACGTCGTCGGCTACCTGCAGCACGCCGACGTGCTCATCGTGCCGCACGTCGTCACACCGTTCACCGACAGCCTCGACCCGATCAAGCTCTACGAGTACCAGGCCGTCGGGCGGCCGGTCGTCTCGACGCCGGTCGCGGGGTTCCGGGATGTGGCAGACGCGCGGGTCACGGTCGCGGAGCGGGATGCGTTCCCGGCGGTGGTCGGCGCGGCCGTGGCGACGGCCTCGGCATTCCCCCACGGTGCGGACGGTCCGGCGAGCGACTGGAGCGAACGCGTCCGCGCGATGGCAGAGGTCTTGGCCCGCCTCGCCGGCACCGCCGCGTGATCTCCAGCGGTGCGGTTCAGAGCTCGTCGAGCGCGCGGCGGAACAGGCTCCAGGCCCGATCCCAGTCGTGCACCAGTGCACGCTGTCGAGCCGCCACCTGGAGATCGCGAAGCCTGCCCCGATCCGTGGCGATCGCTGCGATGGCCTCCGCGAGCGCCCCGGGATCATTCGGCTCGACCAGGATGCCGGCGTCGCCGACCACCTCCGGCAGGCCGCCGACACGGCTCGCGATGATCGCCAGGCCGCTGGCCATTCCCTCGCCGGCGGTCAGCCCGCTCGCTTCCGACCGCACGGAGGGCACCACCATCACGTCGGCATCTCGGATCAGGTCGGGCAGTCCGGCACGATCGACGAAGGGGATGAACGTGACGTCGGCCCGGCCCGCACGTGCGAGCTCACGAAGGCGGCGTTCGTACGCACTGAGAGCTGCCTCGCGGGCGAACCCGGGGCTGCCGACGATCGTGTACTCGACCTCGAGATCGGAGAGCGCCGCGGCAGCCCGAAGGAGCACGTCGGGCCCCTTGAGCTCGATCGTCCGCCCGACGTAGATGACACGGAGGGGGCCGGATGAAGCGGATGCGGCCATGGGCCGGGGTCGGAACTGATTCGTGTCGACGCCGTTCGGCACCACCCGAATGCGGGCCCGGATGCTGCTCGGAAGCTGCGCTGCGGTCCGCGCGGCCAGCCACGCGCTCACGCAGACGATGAGGTCGGCCCTGCCGAAGACCCGGCGGGCCTCGAATCGGGAGTACGTCCGCATCAGCTCGTTGTGGATGAAGATGGCCGTGCGATGACCGGAGCCATCGAGCATCGACGGGAGCACCGGTGCATTGTGGCCGATGACGATTCCGGGTTCGAGTCCGCGTATCGCCTCCGCGGCGGGCCCGTAGTACCGCCGGGTCCCACGGCGAGGGCGGCCGAGGGCCC
Source organism: Agromyces marinus (assembly GCF_021442325.1). Lineage (NCBI taxonomy): Bacteria > Bacillati > Actinomycetota > Actinomycetes > Micrococcales > Microbacteriaceae > Agromyces > Agromyces marinus. The sequence continues at coordinate 3,075,872 of NZ_CP087879.1, forward strand.
CGGCCGCGAGGTCGCGGTAGCGTTCCGCACGGCTCGGCCTGGGCTCACCGTGATACTCGACCGGCCCTGCGGAGGGGTAGCGCGGCGTCATCGTCGACCGGTCGAGCACCACGAGATGGCGGTACGGGTCACCCGCGAGCGCCGAAGCCGTCGCCAGGCCGTTCACCACGGTCGGAATCGCCGAACCCGTCCTCGGTGAGAAATGATCACCCGGGGTGATGGCGTGGATGATGTCGGTCACTGCGCGCTCGACCCGACGCCGAAGGTGTCACGGACGCGCCGAAGCCCGGCGGACCGTCGCGGTCCACCGGGCTCCAAGCCGTCGCGCGTCGCGATCAGGGGGTGCCGAAGCTCAGCACGCAATCCTTCTGAGCCTCGGTGAACGCGTCGCAGCTGCTGCCCTGTGCCGGCGGAACTGCGGTGACCGAGGCGGCCGCGTTCTCCGAACCGCCGGGACCCCCCGTGATCGTGTAGGTGATGAGGAGCGCACCGTTCGAGCTGTTCGGTGCGTTCTCCGTGATGATCGCGATGTTGGGGAAGAAGGAGTTCGGCGGAACGTCGAACGAGGAGCCCTGCACCGTGCAGCTGTCGAGCTCGATCACGGTGACCGCACCGAGGCTCTGACCGTCGAGCGTGGCGGAGGTGATCGTCACGGTGATCTGCACGTTGAACTGGTTCTCGATGCTCGCCGCGAACGCGTAGCCCTTGTACGTGGGGTGCGCGTTGCCGGGCAGCTTGCAGCCGCCGCCGTCGAGCGTGAGGACGCCGGGGGATGCCGCGTACGCCGGAGTCGAGACGGCGAGCGCCACGACAGGGACGGACCACGCCGCTGCCTTGGCGACAGTGCGTCGACTGATGCCGGGACGCTGTTCTTCGAGGTCGCTCATGACAGACCCTCCTATGCTGTGTGGGGTGAAGCGCTCGCTGTGTGAGTGAAGTCGCGGATTTTGGGTTTCCCAGCACACTCTAAGGCTTCCGGGCTCCGCCGTCGACCCCCAGGGCCCCCGCATTCGGGGGGTAACCTCGATAATCGCTCAGCTTCGGACGAGCAGCTTCGCATCCAACAGGTCGCCCAAGGCCTCGGAGATGACCTCGTCGACGTCGACCTCCGCGGGCGGGGCCGGGAGGTCCCGCCGGACCGCCGCCTTCAGTTCGGCCTGGTCGAGGCCGTCCGCCGCGAGCCAGAGCGCGGGCCCCACGCCGGCGAGCACCATGAGCCTCCCCGACGCGAGCACGACGAGTGCGTCGTCGAAGATCATCGCGTCGACGAACGTGCCACGCCAGTACGCGTCCGGACGGTCCTCCGCAGCCGGCCCCTCGTCCTCGTCGAGCACCTTCCCGGAGCAGTCGCAGCCGCGTTGCGTCAGGCTCGCGACATCCATCACGACCGGCGCGGTCTCATCGCGCGACGCGAGAAGGTCGTCGATGAGCGTCGGTATCGACGCCGCCTCGGAGTACACGACCCGTCGGACGCCTCCGGTCGAGCGAATCGTCTCGATGAGGGTTCCGAGCGGCCGATCGAGCTCGAACAGGAAGCTCGACTGCGCGACGAGTTCCGGCAGGGCGTCGAGCATCGACACCGCTTCGAAGTACGGCTCCGCGACCTCGGGTCGCCGGTCGAGCAGGACGATCGCGGCCAGTTCGAGCTCGGCGGGCGGCAGTCCCTTCAGGGCGAACGCGGATGCGGGCTCGGTCGCCTTCACCCCGGACGGGGTGACGATGGAGAGGGGCTTCGGGTAGGGGAGGACGGAACCGTCGGCACGCAGTGCGAGCGTCTCATCCGTCACGTAGCCGAACACGCGGCCGAGTTCCCGAGCCACCGTGGTCTTCCCGCGGCCCGAGGGCCCGACGAAACCGACCACCCTGCCGTCGTCGAGCGCCACCGCGGCCGCGTGCAGCATGAGCGCCTCCCCACGCAGCCCTCGAATCGCCTCGAGCGTGACCTGCGAGGTGATCCTCTGGGCGAGCGCCTCCGGCGAGTTCGCACTCACCTGCAACGATCCGTCCACCGGATCGGAGTCCGCACGGACGCCCGCCGTGAGCACGCGGGTCGGCTCCCCGTCGGCGTCGTGCGCGACGTCGGCCCAGTGCGCGGTGATCGCTGCCTGATCGGCGGCGCTCAACGAGTCATCCAGCTCGATGCGGACGTGGCTCGTCAGGGCGAGCACGTCGAACGCGGTAGGCATGATCGGAAGCCTATCCGCTGATTCCACGACCATGCCCGACCCGCTCATGCCTCGCCAGGGAGTCGCGCATCACCCGACACGAGCAGGCCCAGGGCCACGAGTTCCGCGACGAAGTGCTCGACATCCGCCCGCACCTCGTCGGGCGCCGTCCCGGTCGCTCCGGCGACCCGGTCGACGATGGTCGCCGGCTGCCCGGTGCAGGCCTGTTTCCAGATCAGCCCGGCGATGCCGTCGAGTACCACGATCGGGCCCGAGGGGAGCACCGCCGCGTAGCGGACGCCGTCGTGCACGAGCTGCGACGTCGCCGGGCTCGGTCGATACGCCGAGGTCATCGGGCCACCCCCTGGCGGTGCAGCCGCCTTCGACCGGCCCGAACGGCCTCGCGCGCCGCCACGACCGGGCGCCGCACGAACTCGACCGCGATCTCCCACTTCGTCGGTCGGCGTCCGAGTCGGTGCGCGAGGTGATCGACGTTGACGAGCGGCGCTCGACCCACGATCCGCAGTCGCGCGCGCAGGCCGCGCGCCGCACGGATCCGCGCCCACCACTCGAGCGACCGCGGGCCTCCTTCGGACACGACCTTCCACAGCAGGTACTCGCGCTCCCCGCGGTATCGCTCGAGGTCGCCGGTCGCCGCCGCGAAGGCGACCTCGGCGTGCAGCCGGGCGACCAGGTCGGTCATCGCGGAGCGCTGCGACGCATCCGCCCCGTCCCAGACGACGGGGAGGTCGCGTCGATGGCCGCCGGGCGCGCGGGCCGCGTTCAGCACGAGCAGCACCCGCTGCGCCGTGACGCTCGGAACCTCGCACGTGACCCCGGCGATCTCGAGTCGCCCCCGATCCGCCCAGAACGCGTCGAAGGCCGCCGTCGGCGCTGCCGAGATGCCGGGGAAGCTCCGGTGGACGTCGACGTAGCCCCACTGGTCGTGCAGGTACGTCTGGGCGTGTCCGAACGGCGAACCGTTCTCGAACGTGCTGTACACAGACCATCCGCTGCGCGTCAGGGCGCGGTCGAGCATCGTCACCTGGTGAGGGCGCACCATCACGTCGACGTCGGTGCCGAACGGCCCGGCTCGCAGGGACGGATCGACGGCGGCACCCTTGATGTGCAGGATGTCGGCGCCGACCCGGTCGGCGATGTGCTGGACGGCCGCATGCCCGAACTGCAGGCGCACCTGAAGCGGCACGCCGACCCGTGATCCGTCCACGCTCCTCCGTCCTCCCCGATCAGCGTAGCGACGCCGAGCTTGCTCAGGGCGCCTCGCGCCGGGCGAGGTCCGGCCGTCTAGATTGAACACATCGCCCGCCGACGCCGGCGACGAGGCTGCTCCCGGAGGGACCCGACCACGATGACCCCCGCCCCCCGACTCACGATCGCGACGATCGCCACCGGAGCCCCGATGGGGGCGCAGGCGTACCAGGAGCAGGTGGCCGGGCGCGCGGCATCCTCGCTCGCGACCGTCGACGAGCGGGAGTGGCGGTACCGCAGGCTCGTGTTCCGCTCCATGCGGTCCGAGCTCGATGGGAACCGCCGCCTGCCGCTCGGCCGGATCGCGCGCGCGTCCGCTGCGCAGCGCCGCGCCCTCGGCCGGGCGATCTCCGCCGGCGATGCCGTCACCCATCGGATGAACCTCGAACTGCCGCCCTCGCCGCACGGCGACGTCATCACGATCCATGACGTGGTCGCCTGGCGCTTCCCCGACGAGTCCGCGCCCGTGCCGGCGGCGATCGAGGAAGCGCGACGTGCCGCCGCGGTCGTCTGCGTCTCGGAGTTCAGCGCGCACGAGGCGGTCGAACTGCTCGGCATCCGCGACCCGCACATCGTGCACAACGGCGTGGACCCACGATTCTTCGACGCCGAACCGATCGATGCCGCGACGCGACGCGCCCACGGGCTGCCCGAGCGGTACATCCTGCACGCGGGGGGCGCGACGCTGCGGAAGAACCTCGAGGCCTTGGCCGTGGCGTGGCCGCTCGTGTTCCGGGAGCGCCCCGATCTCGAACTGGTTCTGGCCGGCCCCCCGCATCCGCGACGCACCGCGCTCTTCGACCGCATGCCCGGCACGCGCCTCGTGGGCCGGCTGCCCGACGAGATCATGCCGGGGCTGGTCTCGGGCGCCGAGGTCGTCGTCGTGCCGTCGCTCTACGAGGGGTTCGGCCTGCCCGCCCTCGAGGCGATGGCGGCGAACGTGCCCGTCGTCGCCGCCGCGACGAGTTCCCTGCCCGAGGTCGTCGGTGATGCCGGCATCCTCGTCGAGCCCACGGGGCCGGCGATCGCAGCGGGGCTGCTGGATGCCACGGACGGATCGAGCCTCGGCGCGCTCATCGCGGCGGGACGGTCCCGCGCCGGCGAGTTCACCTGGGAGCGGTGCGCGGAGGCGCATGCCCGCGTGTGGGCGTCGCTGGCCTGAGCGATCGGCGCCTACCCGCGGCCCGAGAGCACGCCGAAGGCCCCACCGGGGAACCGCGGGAGGTCGGGGAGCACGTCCCTCAGGCGTGCGATCGCGCGCTCGAGGTCGTCGCACGCGCGCTCGACGTTCTGACGCCGTGCGATCGATGCGCCCTCGAGAAGTCCGGCGAGTCCCCGACCCGCATCGAACCCCGTGAAGCGGCTCGAGCCCGGCGAGATCACGGATTCGTAGTCGTGGAACTTGAACGGCCCGCCGCTGAGCGGCGGCTCCAGCATCGTCCACGTCGCCGGGATGCCGTACGCATCGGCCGTCACGAGTCCGTGCAGCGACGTCGTGACCACCGCCTCGGCCGACGCGATCTCGCGGACGACCCGCGCCGCGGGCTGGTGCACGTTCACGACGTGCACGCGGAGATCCACCGAGTCGGCCATCGACATGAACGGCTCGTGGGAGCGGTGGTGACCGTGCGGCACGAGCGCGACATCCCACCGGGCCTTCGGCCGTTCGCGGCGCCGCGCCACGAGGATTCCGGGGTCGCCGAGCGCGACATCCTCGGGCGCCCCGATCAGCTCTCTCGTGAGGTGGCCTCGCACGGCGAGCACCTCGGCGTGCGGGAGGGGATGCGGGCGCCCGTACATGAGCCCGCTGCCCCAGATCGCGCCGGCGAAGTCCTCGGGCAGGAACTCGAGGATGCTCCCGACGCCGGCGAGCCGGGCCTTCGCGGCGACGCGGTGCACGGGCGCGATGCCGTACTCCGGCAGCAGCCAGGGCGTCAGGTCGTCGCCGAAGTTCGGGTGCCCGTCCCACCAGGTCGCGGGAACGACCACGCCTCCGCGCCACATCGCCGGTCGCGTCGCCGCTGCCGCGAGGCGGCGCACCTGGCGCATCCGTCGCCGCCGTGGGGTCGAGTAGGTCATTCCGTCTCCGTCGCCCGTCGATCAGGTGCGTGGTCGGCACCGAGCATGCGTTCGTAGCGGGCCACGTAGTCCTCAGCGACACGCCGCCACGTGAACTCGCGCACCCGGCTCCTGCCCGCCTCGATCATCCGCTCCCGCAGCTCCCGGTCGTCGACCACGCGCCGGATGGCCGTACGCAAGGCGGCGATCTCGAGCGGGTCGACGAGCAGTCCGTCGACTCCGTCGGTGACAAAGCCGGGTGCGCCGCCGCGGTCGGTCATCACGAGCGCCGCCCCGCTTCGCCATGCCTCGAGCGCGACGATGCCGAACGCCTCCGTCCGGCTGGGCACGACGACGGCCATCGCTCCGGCCATCGCGTCGGCGACGGCGGCCGGCGCGAGGCGGCCGGCGAGTTCGACACGATCCTGCAGTCCCCGTTCGTCGACGAGTGCGCTGAGACGTTGCCGTTCCGGCCCGTCTCCGACGATGACGAGACGGATGCCTGCGCCGCCGGCGTCGCCGGCATCCGCTTGATCGTCGTCGAATCGAAGCCCCGCCATCGCGTCGATGAGCAGGTCGAACCCCTTCGTGCGTCCCAGCCTGCCGACGGCGAGGAGGTACCGGCCCTCGAACGGGCTTCGGCCGGCGTCGCCCGACAGGGAAAGGTCGACTCCGTTGGGCACGACCTCGCCGCCGACGAGGCCGAAGCGCGCGCGCAGGTCGTCGAGCACGAAGTCCGAGGGTGCCGTGACTTCGGAGGCGGCACCGACCGCGCGTCGCAGGGCGGTGCGCAGGACGGCCGAACGTTCGAAGACGGCGTGGTCGTCGGCGACCGTCTCGCCGTGCGAGGTGACCATGAGAGGGAGCCGATACAGCCGGTGCAGGCCGAACGCGTACGCACCGTTCGGCCCGAAGCAGTGCACGTGAACCAGCGATGGCCGGAACTCCGCGCGAGCGCGTGCCCAGTGACGCCACGCCGCGGGGAAGGCGGCCGCGAACCGCGCGATTCCGCCCGGCGTCGCCGAGGGCAACGGGGTCGGGAGGTAGCGGACCGTCACGCCGTCGATCTCGTGCACGCTCGGACCGGTGCCACGGTCGACGGACCACACCTCGACCGCGCAACCCAGCCCCGTCAGCTCGCGGGCGACCTGGCGGACGTGCTCCTCGACGCCGCCGACATGGGGTGCATACGAGGAGGTCACCAGCGCGACGCGTCGCCCGCGCGCGTCCTCAGGGCGACGGTGCGGTTCCGACCCGCCCACGCGTCAACCGCGCTGGTCCGACGGGGGCTCCGTGACGAAGTCGTCGGAGGCGTCGGAAGCGTCGGCCGGCGGAGAGGCAGCCTTGCGCGAGGACTTCGGCGCGTCGGCGCGAGCACCGTCGGGCGCTGCCACGGAAGCCTTCGACGTGTAGTCGTGGCGGTACTCGTACGAGTAGGTCGCGGCATCCGCGCCTCGGAGCGGGGACTTGTTCAGCACGATGCCGAGTGCGCGCCCGCGTGCCTTCTTCAGCGTGTCGAGTGCCTTCTCGAGGAGGTCGTACGTCGTCTTGCCGAGCGTCACGACGACGAGGGCTCCATCGGCCTGATGGGTCAGCACCGCACCGTCCGTCACGGGCAGGAGGGGCGGGGCGTCGATGATGACGGTCGCGTGCTTGGTCAGATCCGCCAGGAGCGTGTGCATGCGCTCGGAACCGAGCACCTCGCTCGGGTTCGGGGGAACGCTGCCTGCCGTGAGGACGAGCAGGTTGTTGGACTTCGCGGTGCGCTGGAGCACCTCGGAGAGCGCCGCGCGACCGGCGAGCACATCGCTCAGGCCCGCCCCGCCCGGCAGCCCCATCGTCTTGGCGACCATCGACCGACGCAGGTCGCCGTCGACGAGGACGACCGTGGTTCCCGCGGCCGCGAGCGTCAGCGCGAGATTGCACGCGATGGTCGACTTGCCGTCGCCCGGCAACGGGCTCGTGACGACGATCGTCTTCGGCGGGTGGTCAACGTCCATGAACTGCAGGTTCGTCCGCAGCGCCCGCAGCGCCTCGGAGACCGCGAACGTGCCGTTCTTGCCGGTGTTGTTGGCGGCCGAGGCGTCGACCAGGCGGTTCTCGGCGTCCATGCTCGGAACGAACGGGATCGTGCCGACGACCGCGACGCCCGTCTTCTGCTCGGTGTCCTCGGCGTTCCGGATGCGGCGGTCGGCCGCAGTCCGGATCATGGCGAACGCGACGCCGAAGCCGAAGCCGAGCACGCCGCCGACGATCAGGGCGGTCTGCACGTCGGGGAACGCCGGAGATGTCGGCACCGAGGCGGAGGCGCGCGAGATCACCTCGACGGGCGCCGCGCCGGTCGCGCTGCTCTCGGCCTCGACTCCCTCGACCACCGTGGCCAACGACCGGAGCCAGGCCTCGGCGAGCGCCTTCGCGTCTTCGGGCGTCGATGCCTCGGCGCTGGCGCTGAGGATGACCGTGCCGTCGGCGTTCGTGACCTCGACGCGCTCGACGAGTTGCTCCGGTGTCGTGTCGAGGTCGAGGTCGTCGATCACGCCCTGCGCGACATCCGTCCACCCGGCGATGATCAGGTAGGACGGCACGCGGGAGCGGGCGACGCTGTCGCCGAGCGACATGCTCCCCACATCGGCGCCCTGCCCGGTCGACTGCACGAGCCCGCTCGCCGATGCGACGTAGACCGGGGTCTGCAGCAGGGTCCAGCCGTAGCCGGCACCGATGCCGACCAGCGTCATCAGGACGATCGCGATCCAGTGCCGACGCAGTCCGCGGAGGTAGTCGCGCAGTTCCAAGTGGACTCCTCCGTGTCGTGCCGCCGTCCCGCGCAGAGTGCGGACCGTGTGCGAATTGCGTCAATGGTATGTCAAGCGACTTCCGGCCGGTCCGATGGCCGCGAGGTCGGCGTCGGCGTCGTGCCCGGGGCCGGCACGCTGCTCGCGCGCCATCGCACCGAGGCAGATGCCGGCGATGACGAACGGGATCGACACCTGCGCGGCCACCCAGAACAGGTCGAACTGCGCCTGCACGATCCGGCTCAGCACGACCGCGACCGCCAAGGTGCCGAATCGCGGGTCGACGTGCCAGAGCACGAGCAGGATGCCGATCCACATCACGATGAACGCCGCGAGGCCGAGGACGCCCGCGCTCGCCAGTACCTCGAGCTCGCCCTGCGGCGGTTGGTAGCCCAGGTTCCCGGGCTCGCGCCAATAGCGCAGGCCGTGCCCGAAGATCGGCGACTCGCGCCAGTAGTGGTAGACCTCGCGGAACCAGTCGAGTCGCTGGAACACCGAGTTGTGCTGGTTCTGCGACTGGACCTGCTCGACCACCATCGTGACGATCAGCCAGGCGGCCGGAATGAGGAGGAGCAGGACGAGGATGCGCGAGCGCCTCGACGTGCTGCGCCGGATGACCGCGATCATGATGGCCGCCATGAGGCCGATCAGCGCCTGCCGAGACTGCGACGCGACCACGCCGGCGACGAGCAGCCAGAACGCGAGCCGGGACCATCCCTTCGTCCACCCGACCCAATCGGGGTTCAGGTACGCGACGATCGCCGCGAACGCGAACACCGTGCCGACGAAGTTCTTGTGCATCGGGAACGGCCAGGTGGGCGAGGCCGGCCCGAAGTCGCCGATCGCGTAGCCGGCGACGGCGTCGACGAGGGTGATCACGGCGATCGCGCACGCGGTGAACACGAGCACCGAGAGCGCCGTCCGCGCGTAGCCGGCAGCCCCGAGCGCCCACCCGACGATCAACGCACCCGACACGAGCAACCAGGCGTGGAACCATTCGAACGTGTTGGCGAGGTACGGGTTGACGATGACGGTGAGCAGCGTCGCGAACTGGTACAGCAGGTTCAGCCAGAGCAGTTGCCGGAGCGGCCTGCTGTACGGTCGCTGCCCCAGGAGCAGTGCCGTACCGAAGGCGGCTGCGAGTGCGGCGTCGGAGACCGAGAGGTCGGTGCCGCCGATCCCGATCCGCTGCGGGATCATCAGACCGGGCATGGCGAAGAGCGCGATCGCGAGTGGTTTCGATGCGGTCAGCGAAGCGGCGATCACGAATGCCGCGATCACGATGGCGAGCATCGCGCCGCCCACCGCGCCCCGGTCGAGCAGGAAGTACGTCGCCGTGACCGCCGCGAAGGCGTAGAGGAACCAACGCCACGCACCGGACCACCATTCGACGGTCCGGAGACGCCGGATCACCCGGCGCTCGCTCGTCGAACTCATGCTCCGGTCCTTCGTGAGATTGGCTTCAGTATCGCAGGTGACTGCGCCGAGCCACCACGAGGTTCTCCATCGTCATCCCGCGTATCGTGGCGCCCAACGAGGCGCCGGCGATCGATTCGCCGAAGCCGGCTCAGCTCCACCCCGTGCGGCGGAGTGCCGCCGCCGCCGCGTGGAGGATCCGGTCGGGCACGACGCGCCTCGCGGTTCGGCCGAGCACAGTCCACGGGTGCGCCTCCTGTCCGACACGGTATACATGCCCGTCATGTGCCTTGGACAGCTGGTCCGAAAGCAGGTCCAGCAGAACCGTTGGATCGGAGAGTCCGGGCAGTCGATCGGACACCGATGGTGCGTGAACGGCGTCCTGGCCAGTGAACGTGAGGCAGCGCTCGATCAGGTCCTTCCGAAGGCTCAGGTGCTTCTCCGGGTTCGCCACAGGGTCATCGGGTGAGAACCACGCGAGAGCATCGCCGAAGTCCGCGGCCGCGGCCGAATGCACGAGCTCTTCGAGGCCTCGGAAGCGGTGGTGCTGATATGTGCCGCCGTTGGTCACGAGGAGCGCCGGGGTACCCACGGCCAGCGATGGCAGGACCGAGTGAAGGCGGGATGCGACCACAGAACTGGCGGATTGATAGAAGTACAGGAAGAGCTCCGCCAGGGCGAATCTGCGTTCGACGGTCATATCGGGATCGTGCGCCACCGAGAGCTCCATGACCGGGCGAGCGGTCCGCCGCCGCAGCTCAGCCACCTGGTCGGGCGAGAGGTCGACCGCGAGGACGAAATCGTGGCGGGGCACCTTCGCATCACGTTGAAGCGTCAGGGTCATGCATCCCGAGAAGTAGGAGTCCACGCCGATCGACTGCAGGTACTCGCGCGTGGAGTGGTCGCGGGCCCCGACGGGACCGAAGGTCGCGAAGAACTCACGGCTCTCGGGTGAACCGACGCGCTCTCGCACGGTGGCATCCGACACCTCGAAGTACATCGAGACGAGCAGGGGGGTGAGATTCGGCGGAGGCGGCCAGGCGCCGCCCCACATCCACCAGCCGTTCAGGATGGCGTCGACACCCTCAGGCACCTTCGCCAGCCCTTCGGGCAAGGCGTCGCGGTCGAGGTAATGATCGACTCGCGGAAGGAACTGGCGAGCCGCCACGCTCTGGATCTCGTCGCCGATGTTCGCGGTGCGATACGAGAGAAGGCCGAAGCTTCGTTCCGCTGTGGCCTGCGCCATGAAGCAACCTCCCTCAGAGCACGCCGGGCAGAACCATCGTGACTGCCACCGAATCTACCAGCGGGTCACGGTGACACGGCGCTTCGGTTCGGGTCCGAGAGCGCCCGACGCAACCGCTCGGCGGCCCGGCCGGAACGACGCGCAGGCGTCGGATTCCATCGCGCCTGGCGAAGCGCCGCGCCGGCTCCGAACGCCAGCCCGACCGCCACGACCGCAAGGCGCTCCAAACGTCGCCGCAGGCCGGTCACGCGACGCACGCCGCGAAACTGCCCGACGATCCAGCTGCGGAGACGGCGGCTACGCCAGCCTTCGTACCTCGCCAGCAGGACGAAGTGATTGCGCCTGCCGTAGAGCTTGTAGCGGGTGTCGAAGCGGGCGCCCTTGACGTGCGGGGCCGGCCGGTGGTCGACGATCGCGTCAGGCAGGAAGACCGAACGACCACCGAGCTGCTTCACCCGAAGGAAGATGTCGGTGTCTTCCCGAAGGGCAGTCCCCGGGTAATCGTCGCGGAAGCCTCCGAGCTCGCAGAGCACCTCTCGGGTGAAGGCCATGTTCGCCCCGATGCCGTGATCGACCTCGCACGGTTCACGGCGCAGGGCGGCGAAGCCGTCCGTCAGTGATCCGTCGGTGAGCAGACGGCCGATCTCGCGGGGATACTCCTCTTCGCCGGGAAGGCCGTTGCACGTCCTCCCCACGGTGGCATCCGCGCCGCTGTCCTTGAAGCCGCGGAGCAGCGCGGGCCCCCACCCGCCTCGGACCGTGACATCGTCATCGAGGAACGCGATGACCTCACCACGGACCGACAGCAGCCCCCGGTTCCTCGACCTCGTCATGTGACCTGCAAGTTCCGGGGCATGCACGTAGCGCAGCGGGATCCCACCTGACTCCGGCGAGGAAGCGACGCGGGATGCATCCACCACCACGATCTCGTCGATCGACTCGGGCGCAGCCGCGAGTGCATCCAGACACCGCTGCAGGAACTCCGCCCGCTCATACGTCACGATGCACACCGAGAGCGTGAGTGATGGCATCGACGCTCCTCGTGACGGCCGGCAGTGCGTCAAGTATCCCCGACCGGGCTGGAATCGCGGCATCGTGGATGCGTGGGTCCCACGCTGCGCACGCGAGCGTTCATCGCGCTGCTCGGTGCCTGAGTCCCTTCGAGGAGGATCTCGGGCGTACCCGCTCCGCTAGATTGACGGAGTGCTCGCGTTCATCACGTCGCTGCGGCATCCGCGCAACAGCGCCGACTACCGCGCGGTGGAGGCGTTGCTCGCTGATTCCCTGAACTCCGTGCGTCGCCAGGAGCACCCTGACCACCGCATCTGGGTCGTCGGCAACCGCCGCCCGGCCAACCTCCCCGACGACGTGAACTGGGTGGGCGTCGACTTCGCTCCCCCGAGCGAGCTGCGCGGTCCGCAGACCGGGCGCGAGGCGGTCCTGCTCGACAAGGGCACGAAGCTCGCGATCGGCCTCGTCGCGGCGTCGGCCGAGCGCCCCGATCACGTCATGCTGTTCGACGCCGACGACGCGGTGTCGAAGCGGCTCGCCGGGCTGTCGGCTCATGCGCCCGAAGCCGACGGCTGGCGCGTGGTCGACGGCTGGCGATGGTCGAGCGAGCGTCGGTCGATCCGGCGGCAGCCGGAGCTCCACCGCCACTGCGGCACGGCGTTCGTCGTGCGACGCGAGCTCTACGACGTGCCCGACGGACTCGGCACCGACGCGAGCCAGGAGGAACTCCAGGAGGCGTTCGGCGACCGCCTCTCGCGGCACATCGGATCGCACAGGTACCTGAGCGACGACCTCGCGGCGGACGGGCATCCGCTTCGCCCGGTCGAGTTCCCGGCCGTGCTCTACCGCGTCGGTACGGGAGAGAACCATTCCGGGGTCTCGCTCGGCGGGTTCGGGCGACCGATCGGCCGGACGGTGGCATCCGAGTTCGGCGTGCCCGCGACGCGACTCACTCCTGCCGGGCTGTTCCGATCAGTGCTTCCGAGCCGCCGGGCGCTCGAGCGGGTGCGAGGCCTCAGGTCGATCGTGGGCGGCTCGGGTCGCGGCGACGCCGTCCGCCGCGCCTGATCAGTCGAGTTCGCCGAGCTCCACGAGGCGTGCGAAGTCGGCGTTCGTCGCGCGGACGTCGTCGAACGTTCCCTCCGCGTCGACGCGTCCGCCCTTGAGGAACACCAGGGTGTCGGCATGCCGCACGGTCGAGAGCCGGTGCGCGACGATGAGGATCGTCAGCGAGCCCTGCAGCGCACCGAGCGTCTGGGCGATCTCGTGCTCGGTGACGTTGTCGAGCGCCGAGGTCGCCTCGTCGAGCACCAGGACGCGCGGACGACGGTAGAGCGCGCGCGCGAGGCCTATGCGTTGACGTTGGCCGCCGGACAGGCGCACACCGCGCTCGCCCACCACCGTCTCGAGTCCCTCCGGAAGGTCGGCGACGAGCGCCTCGAGCTGCGCCATCCGGATGACCTCGTGCACCCGGTCGAGCTCGATGTCCTCAGCGGGGACCCCGAACGCGATGTTCGTCGTCAGGGTGGAGTTCAGGAGGAACACGTCCTGCGGCACGACGCCGAGCTCGGCGTACCAGCTCGCGGGGTCGGCGGCGATCGAGCGGCCGCCGACCAGCACCTCTCCCTCGGTCGGCTGGAGGAGGCCGAGCACGATGTCGAGCAGGGTGCTCTTGCCCGCGCCGCTCGAGCCGACGAATGCCGTCGTGCGATTCTCGCGGAGCTCCAACGAGATCCCCTGCAAGACGTGCTCGTCGGTGTCGGGGTAGTGGAAGCCGAGGTCGCGCAGCACGATGTCGCCGGAGAACCGTTCGGTGCTCCGCGGACGCTCGTCGTGCACCCCGCCGGCCGCGAGCTCGTCGACGGCCTTGGAGATGATGTCGAGGCCCGCGCGCCCGGTGCGGATGGTCGCGAGGCCGGCTCCGATCCGGTTGAGGCCCGGGAGCGCGCGAAGGGATGCCGCGGCGAACACGCCGAGCACGGTCAGCGCCTCGGCGGGCGTGCCTGTGGTGAAGAGGATGATCGAGATGCCGAGGATCGCGACGACGAACCCGATCTCGAGGAGGTACCTGGGCGCATCGGAGAGGATCCCCATGACCCGCGCCGCCCTCGCGCGGCGCAGCCGCGCGGCGCGGAAGCCGTCGATGAAGGCGTTGGCGCTCGAGGTCAGGCGCGCTTCGCGGAAGCCGTCGAGCCCCGGGAGGAGGAACTGCCACGCCTCCAGGCCGGCAGCGGCAACCTCTTCACCGAGGCGGTATTGGCGTCGCCGGAGCAGCATCTGGACGCCGAACACGAGCACGCCGAAGAGCACGACGGCGAAGATCGTGACCGTGACCGAGGTCAACAGGAGCACGACCACGATGCCGAGGAGCACGACGATGTCGGAGACGAGACTGACGACGTTGAGCAGCACGGCCGCCGCCTGGCCGGTGGCGTCGTTGATGTTGCGGTAGATCTCGCTGATCCGTCGCGAACGGTGATCGGCGTACGGTGCGAGCGCGTAGCGTCGCGCGAGCTCGGCGGCGGAGAGCGCGGAGATCTTCGTGGTCCTGCCGAGCAGCCACCAGCGGAAGAGGATCGCACCGATGCTCTTCACGATGAACACGATGGTGATGATCCCCGCCATGACCGGGATGATCGAGGAGATCTCGGTCGTTCCGAGCGCATCGGAGATCGACTGGGTGAACCAGTTGTCGGTTTCGCCGGAGAAGAGCTGGGTGAGCGGCACCATCGCGGCGACGCCGAGCGTGTCGAGCGCAGCGAGGACCAGCGAGGCGCCGATCGTGCCGAACACCCAACGCTTCGGGTCGGCGCCGGCCATGTCGAGCATCACGCGCAGCTGCGCCGTGAGGCTCCGCTCGCGCGCGATTCGTGCCATGGTCTCCTCCGCACCTCGCCCACGATCTCGGACGGGCGGGCCCTCCGCATCCTATCTTCGACCGCGCATGCGACCGAGAACGGGGATGCGGCGGACGGCGCGCGGCGCGAGGTCGCCGGTCAGGTGCGCTCGAGCACCGCCGCGATGACGGAGGTGAGCCGCGCGATGTGCGCATCGCGCCGGAACCGATCGCCCCACTCCCGAACCCGATCGGGATCGAGCCCGCGCGCGGCGCGGATCGCGTCGGCGAGGTCGCCGACGGTGGCGGATACCGCGTGCGCGCCGCTCACGCCGGGACGCACGGTCTCGAGGTATCCGCCCGCAGCGATGGTCGCGGCCGGCGTGCCCTCGAGGGCGGCTTCGAGCACCGTGAGGCCGAAGTCCTCGCGACCGGCGCCGAGCACCACGGCTGCGTGCCTGTAGACCCAGCAGAGCTCGGCATCGGTCACCCGACCGAGCCCGTGCACGCCCGACTCCGGGGCGTCGACGGCGTCGGACCCGGCGCCGACGACGACGATCGCGAGCCCCGCGTCGCGGGCGGCATCGACGGCGAGCGGCACGTTCTTGTATCCGCGGTCGCGCGCGACCACCACGGCGAACTCGGCGGGCAGGTCGCGCGCCGGCGCCGCGGCATCCGTCGCCACCGGCTCGACCGGCGGGTGCACGACGGTCGAGTCGAGGTCGTAGGCGGCCCGGATGCGCTCGCGCGTCACCTCGGAGTTCGCGACGATCGCGGTCGCGCGGGCCATCGCCTCGCGGTCGCCGCGACGCAGGATCGGGGTGCTCGCGGCGAGCCCGGCACGACGTGCGGCACTGAGTCGAAGGCGGTAGTCGTCGGCCGCGTAGAGCCAGCGGGCCGGGCTGTGCACGTAGACGACGTGCGGCATCTCGTAGCGGAAGCGGTGCGCCCAGCCGCTCGACGACGCAAGCGCGACGTCGCCGCCCGCGACCGTCGTGCGTGCGGCGATCGCCGGCAGGGCCGGCAGCATCCGCTCGACCTGACCGGACAGGGCGCTGGGAATCGAGGCACGGACGTCCATGCCCGCGAACGCGGCGAACGTCGACTCCGGGCGGTACGCGAGCGTCACGACCCGGTGGGCGTCGAACCCCGTGATCCACTCGGCGACGACGCGCTCGGCGCCGCCGACCTGCACGAGGTAGTCGTGCGCGAGGACGAGATCGGTCACGCCCGCTCCCCCCGCGCTCGCGCGAGGCGAGCCGCGCCGCGCGATGCGGACCGGGCGGCGCGTCGGACCGCGGCCACCGTCTCCCGGCCGCGGGCCGCCGCGCGCCAGGACATCGGGATGCCGATGCGCTCCTCGTAGAGCTCGACGATCGCCCGCGAGCTGGGCTGCGACCTCGGCTGCATCGTCCGGCCGAGGGCCTCGCGCAGGTACGCCTCCGGCCATCGCGGGTCGTCGGGGACGTCGAAGACGCCTCGGTAGTGGTCGAGCTCGCCGAGCACGTCGAGGGTCAGCATGGTGCGCCGGCACTTCCAGCACGTCGAGCAGTTCGTGCCGTCCGTCGACTCGGTGCAGACGTCGAGCCGATCGTACGAGTGCGGCACGCGAGCAACCAGCGCGGTCTTCTGCGCGCGGTCCAGGTCGGTGCCCGACGGCTGCAGGAGCAGCGACCCGCAGGAGAGCGCTGGGAGGAGGAGCGGATCGGCGTAGGAGAGGTCGTAGATCGGGGTGCTCGCGACATCCGGGTAGGGCACCGACGATGCGTACAGGAAGCGGCGGATGCCGCCCGCGAGCAGGTGGGCGACGGCGGCATTGCGCATCGTGTGCGTCTGCTGGAATCCGAGCCCCGGCGCGGTGTAGAGGTCGTCGAGATTGGAGTCCACATCGAGGAGAGGCAGTCCGATGGTCGACGCTCCGTCGCGGATCGACGCCAGGCGACGTCGGTAGAGCTCGCGTCCGCGGTCGCCGCGGCCGTGCGAACCGACGTTGTTGTAGACGAGGTGCGTGAGTCGCAGTGCATCCGGGACGTCGGGTGCGAAGTGGTGGCGGGCCAGCGTCGCGTAGGAATCCACCCCCGCGGAGTAGGCGGTGACCACCGCGTGCCCCGCCGACTCCAGCGGATGCGCGAGGTCATGGGCCTCGAAGCGGATGCCGGCGAGCTCAGGCCGCACACCGCGAAGGATCGCGGGGACGTCGTGTCGGAGGTTCCAGACGAGCTCGTCGGTGACCGGTCCCTCGACGACGAGGTCGCGGCGGAGCCGCATCGCGGGCATGAGCACCGCAAGCACCGCGGCATCCGCTCTCGAACTCACGAACGCCGACGCCGACTCCGGCAGTGAGAACCACAGGCGATCCACGCCGTCGACACCGCCGAGACCGACCTCGTAGGTGATCCGCCCGCCGCCCGCCGTCACGACCGGCTCCCCGACGACGATGGTCATCTGTGCTAGCTCCCGACGGCACCGGCGTCGGTCACGCCGACATCCGCTCGGCTGAAGTTCTGGAACGACCGCGACGCGGTCGGGCCGCGCTGCCCCTGGTACCTGCTCGCGTAGGCCGGCGACCCGTACGGCCGTTCGCTCGGCGACGACAGGCGGAAGAAGCAGAGCTGACCGATCTTCATGCCCGGCCAGAGCTTGATGGGCAGCGTCGCGACGTTGCTCAACTCGAGCGTGACGTGGCCGGTGAAGCCGGGATCGATGAACCCTGCCGTCGAGTGCGTGAGCAGGCCGAGGCGGCCCAGTGAACTCTTGCCCTCGAGCCGGGCCGCGACGTCGTCGGGCAGCGTCACCGCCTCGAACGTCGACGCGAGCACGAATTCGCCGGGGTGGAGGATGAACGCCTCGTCAGGGCGCACGTCGATCAGGTGCGTGAGCTCGGGCTGGTCTTCGGCCGGATCGATGAAGGGGTACTTGTGGTTGTCGAACAGCCGGAAGTACCGGTCGAGGCGCACGTCGATCGACGACGGCTGGATCATCGCGGGGTCGTACGGGTCGAGCCGGATGCGCTCACGATCGAGTTCGGCCCTGATGTCGCGATCCGAGAGCAGCATGCCCTCAGCGTACCGAGGCCTCAGAGGTTCGCGACGAGGTAGGCCCTCGCCCGCTCGCGCTCGGCGTCGAGCACGCGGTTGACCCGGTCCCAGTCGGGCGCGAACACGCGCTCGTCGATGCCGGCGGCGGATGCGTCGGCACGATGGTGCTCGAGGCCGAACACGCCGAGCAGCGACTCGAACCGCGCCGCTCCGCGCCTGGCGTTCGCGTGCACGACGAACGGCCGGTTGAACAGGATCGAGAAGACGCAGCCGTGGTACGAATCGGTCACGACGAAGTCGGCTGAGGCGATGCTCGCCAGCCAGTGCTCGACCGAGGGCCGGTCGAATCGGGCGCGGTCGGCGGCGTACTCGGCGTAGGAACGCGGGGCCTGCGTCGGCAGGAGCTCCATCGGGGGCGCCCCGACCCGCTCGGCGATCGCCCGCTCCGCGCGGAGCATGTCGTCGGTCGCGTCGAGCCGGTAGATCAGGGTTCGGCCGGCAGCCGGCGCCGTGGCCGGCGCCGTGGTCGTCCGGGATCGCGCGATGAGCCCCCGGTAGTGATCGGGCGTGAGGAGCATGGTCGGGTCGAGGTGGCGTTCGGCTCGCACGCCGAACTCCTCGGCGCAGATGCGGATGCCGGACTCCTCGCGCACCGAGATCGCGTCGAACCGGCGGATCAACTCGGTCGCTCGCGCACGCTCGGCCTCGCTGTACTCGTCGATGTCGTCGCGCCCGAACGACGCGGCGTAGGAGATCCGGCGCGGCCGGTCGCCGTGGAACTCCTCGATGACCTCGAGGAACTCCTCGGGGATCTCCGCGTAGGCCGCGCGCCACACCTGGTCGCTGCCGACGACGAACGTGTCGAACCGGCGCGCGAGCCGGGCGCGCCCGCGCGCCGTGTCGGCTCGCTTCACCGCCGACGGTGTCGAGAGGTGTCGCCTGACGAAACGCTGCTGCGGTGCCAGCACCTCGCGCGGTGCTCGCCAGCCCCAGTCGACGCGCGCGGGAAGCAGCATCCGCACCGCCCGTCGCACCGCCCAGACGCGATGCAGTGCCCGCCGCCGAAGGGGAACGGGGTCATCGGTGTCGACGAACGCACGATGACCGAGGTCTCGGATGGCGCGCTGCAGGGCGTACGCCTGGATGATGCCGCCGTAGTTGGTGTGGAGGGGCAACGTCTTGATCAGTACCCTTCGAGACACGGGGTCGACGGTATCAGCGCGGGGCCCGCCGAGAAGGGGGCCGCATGACGCACGGCATCGAACGGGTCGTCGAACGAGGCATGTGCATCGGGTGCGGCGCCTGCTCGGTCCGGACGTCGGGCGCGATCCCGGTCACCATCGGGCGCCACGGCGTCTACGAGGCCCGGCTCGACGGGGTCGACGAGGCAGCGGTGCGCACCGCCAGCCGCGTGTGCCCCTTCTCGGACGACGCGAAGAACGAGGACGTCCTCGCCCGCGAGCGATTCCCCGACCTGCCGAAGGACGACCGCCTCGGTGCCCACCTCGAGATCGTCGCCGGGCGCCGCACCTCGGAGCAGGAGATCGTCGGCAGCAGCTCGGGCGGCCTGACCTCGCTGCTGCTCGAGGAGCTGCTGCGCGCCGGGCTCGTCGACGGCGTGCTGCACGTCGGGCGTTCCCCCGGCGATCCACGGTTCTCGTACACCGTGTCGACCGCGCCCGAGGAGATCGAGCAGAACCGGAAGTCCATGTACTCGGCGACGACGCTCGCCGACGTCGTCGCCGGCATCCGTGGCGACGGCCGGACCTACGCGGTGGTCGGCGTGCCGTGCTTCATCAAGGCGCTCCGCCTGCTCTCGGACGAGCTCCCCGACCTCGGCGCGCAGTTCGGGGTGTATGTCGGCCTCGTCTGCGGCCACCTCAAGTCGACGTTCTTCGCCGAATCGCTCGCGTGGCAGGCCGGCGTGCCGCCGACCGAGCTCGATCGGATCGACTTCCGGGTCAAGAACACGGATCGCTACGCCTGGGACTACGACTACGACGCCGTGAACGCCGACGGCACGCACCACCTGCGGCGATCGGCCGACACGATCGACGGCGGGTGGGGCTTCGGCGCGTTCCAGCCCGAGGCCTGCAACTTCTGCGACGACGTCTTCGCCGAGGGGGCGGATGTCGCCTTCGCCGACGCATGGCTGGGCCGGTACGCCGCCGACTGGCGGGGCACCAACGCGGTGGTCATCCGCGACGAGCGCGTGCGGCACCTGCTGCGGTCGGCCGCGGAGCGCGGCGACGTGGAGCTCGAACCATTGTCCGTCGAGGATGCCGCACGGTCGCAGGCCGGCGGCTTCCGGCATCGCCGCGCCGGCCTCTCGCTGCGGCTCGCCGACGACCTCGCCGCCGGGCTCAGCGTGCCCGTGAAGCGCGTCGAGCCCGACCGCTCCGCGGTCTCGAGGAGGCGCGCCGCCGTGCTTCGGCAGCGGCGCCGCATCTCGCGACTCTCGCTCGTGACGTTCGCGGACGCGCGCGAGGCGGGAGACTACGAGCGCTACGCGGGGCCGATGCGGCGAGCCATCCGTCGGTATCGGATGCTCGACGCGTGGTCGCAGGGAGCGAAGGCGCTGGCTCGCCACGTCGCGCGGCCGGTCGTGCACCGGGCGCGACGGATGCTTCGGCGGTAGCCCCACCGGCTCCTCGACGGGTGCGAATGGGGTGGTCGCGCTTGCTATGCTGACTGCGTCGCACCCGGAGTCTTCGACGCCGCGGATGCCACGCGCCGATGTAGTTCAATGGTAGAACTTCTGCTTCCCAAGCAGACAGCGCGGGTTCGATTCCCGTCATCGGCTCTGATCAGGGGTTTCTCCCGGTTCCCAGACCGCGACTTTCGATCGCAAACGGCCTTCGTAGTCACTTGACGGTCACAAGTTCCGAGCCGAGCGCCGCCGAGCTCCATCTGGTAGTCGATGTCGCGCTAACCGATGAAGAGCGGGGGCTGCAGGGAGATGTGACGAGCGCTCACGCAGGCACGGTACTTGCCGGCGCGGACCAGGCGTCGCGAGCACCGGTGCCGTGCGCAGAGCCGCTTCACCGCTCAATGCGGCATTCGACAGCCCGACCAAGTCGGTGGCCGCGAGCGCTGCGACGATGCCCGCTACGGCCGGGCGGGTGGGCGTCTGAGGCCGTGCACTTCCCCGGGTCGCGTGCCGGTCGACGTGCGGCGCTCGGCCGCCGGATGACGTGCCTCTGCCCTGCGCCAGAGTGCCGTCCCCCGCTGCCCCGCAAACACACGCCACCCCGTTTCCGCCGTGTCGAGGTCCTGTCCCGGTGGCGAGGCGACGGGTATCCCCGCCGCAGCCCTGGAGCAGGCGAGTCCGGGCTGCGACGGGAGTCGAAGTGCGAGCTGGTCAGACGACCAGACCGAGCTGCCGGGCGAGCACCTCGGCGTGCGAAATGACCTCGTCCTGCCACGACTTCAGCGGGTGCGCCGGCGAGTTCTCGAACGAGAATGCGTAGGGGTCGGGCACACCGGTCTCGTGACCGCTCATTGCCTCGAGTACGGCGAGGCCGCAGTACGGCACGTAGACGGCGGAGTAGCCGCCTTCGTGCGAGAACACGATGCGGCCGCCGCTAAGTTCGTCGGCCAGTTCGACGAGGGTCGTCGCCATGGCCCGGTACGCGCTCGCGGTGACCGTCATGCCGCCGAGCGGGTCGACGGCGGCGGCGTCGAAGCCGCTCGCGACCATGATCAGCTCCGGACGGAACCCGCGCAGCGCCGGCTCCACGACCCGCTCGAACGCGGCGAGGTACGCGCCGTTGCCGCTGCCCGCCGGCAGCGGGAGGTTGATCGTCGTGCCGGCGGCTTCGCCCCGGCCGATCTCCTCGACGCGCCCGGTGTCCTGCGGGAAGAGCGAGTCCTGGTGCAGCGAGACGGCCAGGACGTTCTGGTCGTCCTCGTAGATGCGCTGGGTGCCGTTGCCGTGGTGCACGTCGTAGTCGACGACTGCGATCCGCTCGACCCCGTGGTGGGCCCGGGCCCATTCGACGGCGATCGGGATGTTGGCGAAGAGGCAGTAGCCCATCCCGAGGTCGCGTTCGGCGTGGTGGCCGGGCGGCCGAACGAGCGCGTAGGCGTTGTCGACACGGCCCGTGAGCACCGCGTCGGTGGCGCTGATCGTCCCGCCCGCGGCGAGGAGCGCGATGCCGTACCCGCCCCGGCCGAAGGGCGACCACCCGTCTCCGGCGTCGCCGACGCTCTGCTCGCTCTGGCTTCGGATGTGCTCGAGGTGGCGCGCGGTGTGCACGCGCAGCACGTCCTCCTCTGTCGCCGGTCGCGGACGCAGCGGTGTGAGGCGTTCGATGAGTCCGCTGACCTCGACGAGGCTGTTGAAGCGTGCCTTCGACTCCGGTGACTCGAAGTTGTGGAACGGCTGGACCATAGGCCCGGGCGGCACGATCCCGGCGAAGGTGCCCGTGTCGTGCCAGGCGTAGCGCTCGTGCCAGACGTAGCCGGTGTTGCGGGTCATGCGTGTCCTCCGGGTCGGGTGGCGGCGAGGTCGGTGTTGGTGCGGTCGCCGTCGTCGTGACCGCTGCCGCCCCCGCCGCGGTCCCCGCCACCGCCGTCCGAGGCGGCCGCCGCCGCGGCCTTCCGCCCGAGCTGCCCCCACGCGCGCTTCAGCGTGCGCTGGATCGAGCTGTCGAGCGCCACGGCGACGACCAGAGTGGCGCCGACGAGGATGGTCTGCACGAACGGAGAGACCTGCAGGAACACGAGCCCGTTGCTCAGCACCTTGAAGAAGAGGAGGCCGGCGACGACACCCGAGATGCGGCCCATGCCGCCCTCGAATGCGACGCCGCCCAACAGCACCACCGTCAGCGCCTGCAGTTCCATGCCTGAGCCGATGACCGGGCTGGCCGACTGCACCTTGGCGGTCAGCATGACCCCGGCGATGGCCGCCGCGATCCCGGATGCCACGAACAGCCCGAATCGGCGTCGGCTGACGTTGATCCCCATCAGGTGCGCGGCACGCTCGTTGCCGCCGATGGCGAGCACCTCCTTGCCGAGCCGGTTGCGGCGGAGGAAGTACCAGCCAAGCGCGACGGCCAGGATGAGCAGCACGATCTGGATCGGCACCGGTCCGATGGTGAACGTGCCGATGGCCCGGAAATCCTCGGGGAGACTCGATCGCTGCACGGTCTTGCCGCCGGTGACCAACTGAGCGAATCCGCCCCAGATGCTGAGGAAACCGAGTGTCACGACGATCGGGTTCAACCGCAGGTAGGCGATGAGGAACCCATTTACGGCACCGGCGAACGCGCCGAGAGCGAGGGCGACAGCGAGGCCGAGCAGCGTGCTATTCGTGGCCGCCATGGTGAGGGCAGCGGTCACGGCGGCAGCGGATGCCACGGAGCCGACCGAGAGGTCGAGGGATCCCGACATGACCAGGAACGCGAGCGGGATGACGATGATCCCGAGCTCGGCGGACTGCAGGAGGATGTTCTGCGCGTTGCCGAAGCTGAAGAAGTTCGGGTTCAACAGGGCGAAGAGCGCGATCAGCAGCAGCAGTGCCGCGAAGATGCCGTTCTTCGCGACGAAGAGCGTGATGGAGCTGGTGGGCCTCATGAGGGGATCCCTTCCGTGTGGAGGCTCGTCGCGTCATCCGCGAGTCTGAGCAGGGTGTCGAGCAGGTGCTCGTCGAAAGCGTCAGTGCGCGCGATCTCGGTGGCGCGGTCGCCGACGAGCACGTACGCGCGGTCGCAGAGGCCGGCGATCTCGTCGGACTCGGCGGAGGCGACGATGACCGCCGTGCCCGACCGGGCGAGCGCCCGGACGGCCCGGGCGATGTCGGCCTTGGCGCCGACGTCGACGCCCTGGGTGGGCTGGGCGAGGAACAGGACCTCGGGGCGCTCGGCGAACATCCACCGGGCGAGCAGGTGCTTCTGCCGGTTGCCGCCGGAGAACTCGTCGATCGGCTCGGTGGGCGCCGGGCCGACGATCCGTAGGGCAGACCGGGCGGTGTCGTAGCTCGCCGACCCGCTGCGTCCGTCGATCCACCACCCCCGCCTGCCGGAGCCATACCAGGGGAGGAAGACGTTCTCGGCGGCACTCAGCCCGGAGACGAGGCCCTCGCGCTCCCGGTCGGCGGGCACCAGGTGCACGCCGTTCCGCATGGCCTGGAGGGGGCCGGTGACCTCGCGTTCGGAGCCGAGCAGCGTGTACCGTGCCCTGCCGTGCATGCCGAAGAGCCGCTCGATCAGCCGGAACTGCTCGCCCGCGGCCATCCCGAAGAGGCCGACGACCTCGCCACGACGGAACGCGAGTCGCTCGGCGCCGTACTCCACCTCGAGCGCCACCTCACCGGCGACGCCCTCGGTGCGCTCGGCGGCGACCATCTCGGGCGCGAGGGTCCGTGCGAGCCGTTGCGGGGTGAACGCCCGCGCCGGCTCGTCGGCGACGAGACGCCCGGCGGAGAGGATCATGATGCGCTCGCATACCGAGAGGATGTCGGGCAGCCGGTGCGAGACGTAGATCACCGTGACGCCGTCCGCCGAGAAGCGGCGGATGAGCCGGTGCAGCGCGTCGGTCTCGTGCTTGCCCAGCGCGGCGGTCGGCTCGTCGAGCAGCAGGATCCGCATGTCGCGACCGAGCAGGCCGCGCGCGAGCCCGACGAGTTGCCGCTGCCCGAGGCTGAGGCTCGCGACCGGCAGGTCGAGGTCGAGGTCGGCGCCGACGCGCTGCAGGGCACGTTCGGCAAGGGCCCGGCGGTCGCTGCCGCGCTGCGCGGGCTGGGCGAGCCATAGGTTCTCGACCACGCTGAGGTTCGAGGCGAGGGCCGGTTCCTGGTGCAGGATGGCGATGCCGAGTTCGGCGACCTGGCGCGGCGTGATGCCGCTCGGCACCTCGTCGCCGTCGAGCAGGAACGAACCGCCAGTCGCGCGGACCACGCCAGCCAGCACGTTGAAGAGCGTCGACTTGCCGGCGCCGTTGTGCCCAAGCAGGCCCACGATCTCGCCGGCTCCGATCGACCCCGACACGTCCGCGAGCGCGCGCGTCGCCCCGAAGTCGACGGTCATACCGCGCAGCTCCAGCCGGGGCGCGGCGCCCGGCCCCGGGGCCGGCGCCCCCTGCGGCGTCGGTCCCGGGGTGCCCGATGCGACGGACGACATGGCCGCTACCGAGGGTCCACGTAGAAGTCGGCCGCGTTCTCGGGCGTGACGCGGGTGGACTCGATCAGGATGTCCTCGGTCGCGGTGCCGTCGGCGGCGGCGATGAGCAGCTCGGCGTTGGCCTCCGCCAGCTGGCGCGCGGGGAGGATGTAGCTGAGGCGCCAGATCGAGTCCTCGATGGTGACGATGTCGAGGATCTCGTCGGTCGCGTCGAGCGCGCCGAGCAGCATGTCGGGGTCGTCAGGTGCGACGCCCTGGTCGGTCAGGTACTGGTACGCGCCCTGCAGCGGCTCCGACGCCATCCCGAGCCAGATCTTGGTATCGGGTTCGGCGGCGAGCTGGCTCTGCGCGGCGGAGTAGCCGCCGTCGAGGTTGATGACCGAGATCTCGTTGATGCTGACATCCGCACCGCTGTTCTCGAGGCCCGCGACGATGCCCTCGCTGCGCTCGCGCCCGAGGTCGGTTTCCCAGTAGCCGAGGAGCGCGACGGGCTGGGTGCCCCCATCGCCGTAGTTCTCGATGATCCACTCGCCCGCCTCCTCGCCGAGGCGAACGCCGTCCTCGTAGTTGTCGAGGAGCACGCCGAACGAGGTGCCCTCCCAGGTGCCGGCGTAGCCCAGCACAGGGATGCCGGTGGCCTGCGCTTTCTCGGTCACCGCGACCATCGAGTCGGACTGCACCGGGTAGCCCATGATGGCCTTCACGTCGCCGCGCTGGATCCAGTTCTCCCAGTCGTTGACCTGGGTCTGGATGTCCCAGGCGGGGTCGTCGCTTAGGAACTCATACCCAGCCTCGGTGATGATCGGCTCCATGATCTCGAGCTGGTCGACCCAGATCGGGATGTCGAGTCCAGCGAAGCTCATGGCCAGCGCGCCCTTGCGCTCGCCGCCGTCCGCCGCGGGCTCGGCGCTTGCCGCGCACGCGGAGAGGGCGAGGATGCCGGCGAGGCCGAGCGCAAGGGCGGCCGTGCGGGAGGTCGTCTTCATTGGTGCACTCCTGACGTTCAATGGGGGCGCGACGCCGAGCGCGTCGCTGCCGTGTGCGTGACGGTACGGCATCGCGCGCCGGGCCCTCTCCGTAGGAATGCGGAGGAATCGGAAGACTCCGCCGATTCGCTATCATGCCGAGACCCGCGAGCGCGTCAGTGCAGCAGGTGCTCGAGGGACGCCTCGGGCACCTGCTCCGGCCGGAACAGGCCGTTCCGGATGGCGCTGGCCACCGCCTGCGCACGGCGGGCGCAGTTGAGCTTCGCGAGGATCCCGGAGATGTGCGTATGCACGGTGCGCACGCCGACATCCATCGACCCGGCGATCTCGTCGTTCGACGAGCCCGTCACGAGCCGCGTGAGCACACGGATCTCGGTCGGCGTGAGGCCGAACGGGCGGTCGATGGACTCCTCCATCACGACCAGCGACCGCACGCCGGGGTGGGTGTCTTCGCTCTGGCGCCGCACCACGATGCGGGACCAGTTCCGGTCGATGTTCCAGAGGAACGCGACCTCGCTCTGCGGCGACTCGAACAGCGGCGTGATCGCGGCGAAGAAGTCGTCGCGGTCCGTCAGCGAACTCGGTTCCCGGCCGGCGAGCGGGCGCGTGCCGCGCTGCTCATCGAGCACGCTGGCCCGGGCGCTCGCGGGCACGGCTTCGAGGTCGAGCGCGGTGGCGTTGAGGGCGTGTCCGAGCAGCGACGCGAACGCGAGGCTGCGGCGCCGGAGGTCGAGCGTGTAGAAATCGGGCTCGAACGACGAGAAGTTCGCGAGACCCACGTACCGGCCGCGATGGTTCAGCTCGAGTGTGAGCCCGTCGTGATACCCGGCCGGCCTGAGGTGCTCGAGGAAGATATGGGAGTGGCGGAAGCTACCCGGATGGTCGCGCTCGGCGCTGATCGTCGGCGGGAGGTCGTCACCCTCGAGCACAGGCGACCACACGGGCACGGGCCAGTTCTTCGGGAACTCCTCGGCCATCACGCGGGCGACCTCGAGAGGATAGCCGACGCTCGCCATCTGGCGGTGGCGATCCATGCTGCGGTCGAACACGAGCACCTGCGCCGCGTCGTACGGCAGGGCGTTGCGGATGCCGAGCAGGTGGCGACGCATAAGCTGCGCGGTGCTGAGCGGGATTGGAGCGTCGGAGACCCGTCGAGCCGCGGAGCGGATCACCAACTGGCCAGGCACGGCACTCCAGCGGTGGCCGTCAGCGGCCTCGATCGGCTCCCCATGAAGCGATCGTAGCGGGGCCCCCGTTCACGAGCCCTGCTATCGCCCCCCCGAGGCACCCTCGGGCGTGTGCAACGATTGCGATGATCGATCGCCTTTGATTTCCGCCAGTCCCGAGCACCGCCCATGACCCATTCAGTCCACCATCGAATTGCGGCAACTGGACTCCCGGCATGTCGGACGCGCGGACGGCGCCCGAGGCTCGTCGTCGAGCGGCGTGCACTGATGAGCTCCGTCGCCAGTCCCTGCGGACCCCGACGAGGAATAAGTCACAAGCAGTACCGCGCATAGCCTCGCCCGACCGCGATCAGTCGTAGATGAGGGACGGAGCGCGACATGAGTCATTCACCACCCTGAATCGGAGGCCGGAGCCCAAACCCAGGCCGAATCGGTCACCCGGTCCCAGCACGACTCTGGCAATCGACGCACGCAGCCACGTACGGAATCGCTTCCAGCCGGCCGGCGGCAATCGCGGATCCGCAACGGGCGCAGATGCCGAAGGTGCCGGCAGTGAGCCGGTCGAGCGCATTGATGATCTGCTTCAGGACGAGGCGGTGTGCCGCGGCCGTCTGGTACGCGATGGGATCGACACCCGGGAGGGCCGTGGTTCCAGTCCACGAGCGCATCCTGTCGTTCGGCCCGCTCGAACGGCACGACCCGGTCGCCGCCGTGGATATCACCCGCCAGCGCGTCGGTTCGCTGCACCACGGCAGGTTGTGGCCCCTGGGCCACCGCAACGACGCCGGATGAGCCGCAAGGTAGTGGTGCCGCTCACGGCTTCATCGCTCAACCGCTGCGGCGGCCGCTCTGGTCGGGGTGGTGGCCGAACCACCACCCCGGCAACGGGATCGGCCTACGAGACGGGTGACCAGGCACCGGTTCCGACCGGGTCGGGCACCGCTGCGGTGTCGAACCGGTCGACGCGGAACGACGCCAGGACCGGCGACGGCGCGCCGGTGAGAATCTCCTCCGCGAGCAGCTCTCCCAGGACCAGGCCGAGCGTCGCACCCGAGTGAGTGAACAGCGTGAACAGGCCGTCGATGCCCGGTACCGTGCCGACGACGGGCTCGCCGTCGCCGGGGATCGGCTTGAGACCCGCGCCCAC
Source organism: Agromyces marinus (assembly GCF_021442325.1). Lineage (NCBI taxonomy): Bacteria > Bacillati > Actinomycetota > Actinomycetes > Micrococcales > Microbacteriaceae > Agromyces > Agromyces marinus. The sequence continues at coordinate 3,104,144 of NZ_CP087879.1, forward strand.
GCGCTGCGCGGTCAGCTTCGGGTTCCCGGCGAGCACCTTCGACGCCTCGTCGAGCAGGCCCTGCACGGACGCCTCGGGCACCGTGATCGACCCGTCGTCGCCGACGAGCACGGACTGCTCCGCCCAGTCGGCGTCGAGCACGAGCCGGCCGTCGGGCGTGGGCCGCACGGCCACCCGCGGCGTGTTGAGCACCGTCGTCACCTGGACGTCGACGGGGTCGGTGAACAGCACGAACGCGGCGGGCGTGGCATCCGGCACCGTAACTCCAAGCGCGGCGAGGTGCGCTGGAACCGACCCGCCGGTCGCGAGCACGACGCGGTCGGCGGCCAGGCGGGTGCCGTCGCCCAGGACCACGCCGGTCGCCACGTCGTCCTGCACGTCGACCCGCGCATCACCGGCATGCTCGATCACGCGCGCGCCCTCCGCGACGGCGTCGGCGACGAGCGCCGCGATGAGGTCGGGCAGGCTGACCCAACCCTCGCCGGCGTTGAAGATCGCACCCTCCTCGGCGACCGCGTCGGCGTCCACGTCCGGGGCGACGGCAGCCACGTCGGCACGGTCGACCCAGACGGCGTCGTAGCCGCCGTCCCGCTCGAACGCGAAGGTCTCGCGGAAGCTCTCGCCCGGGCCGGCCCACTTCATCGCCCCGTCGAAGCGCAGGTAGCCGCGGCTCTCGGGGTGGCGTGCGCTCCACGTGCGGTAGCGGTCGAGCGCGATGAGGCGCAGGTAGTGGTACTCAGCCGAGCGGTCGCCCGACGAGTTCAGCCAGGCGATCGAGCGCCCGGAGGCGCCGTCCGCGAGCGATCCGGCGGTGACGAGCGTCACCTGCGCGCCGCCGCGGGCGAGATGCGCCGCAGTCGACGCGCCGAGGATGCCGCCGCCGATGACGACGACGTGCTTCGATTCATTTGCGGTCATGGTTCCAGTGGTCCTTCTCGTGGTCTCTGGGTCGTGGTGGGTTAGGCGGTGGCGGATGCCGCGGCGTGCGCCCGCTCGATGAGCTCGAGCACGGCGACCGCGTCGGCCGGGTCGACGGGCACGGGTGCGCCGTCGCGGATCGCGGCGGCAAGCAGGCGGTAGAACGTGCCGTAGTCGCCGCGTTCGGTGGGCACGGGACGTGCGGCGCCGTCGACGCCGAGCCTGCCCCAGCGGGCCTCGGCGGTCTCGCCGAAGCCCGGGCTACCGGGCAGCGCTCCCGCGATGAGCGCGGGCTCCTGTCCATCGAGGCCCCAACTCGTGTACCCGGCGCGCGAGCCGAGCACGTGGAAGCGCGGGCCGAAGGCCGGCGCGACGGCGTTCATCCAGAGGTGCGAACGCACACCCGACTCGTGCCGCAGCGCGACGAACACGTCGTCGTCGGCCTCGGCGCCGTGGCGCCGTCGTTCGGCCTCGACGGCCGTCAGCTCGGCGACCGGGCCGAACAGCTGCACGGCCTGGTCGATGAGGTGCGTACCGAGGTCGTAGAGGATGCCGCCACCCTCGGCGACCGTCGCCTCGGTCTTCCACGAGGCGGCCGGCTCGGGCTTCCACCACTCGAAGCGCGACTCGAAGCGGCGCACCTCGCCGAGCTCACCGGCCTCGACCAGCCGCCGCACGGTTCGGAAGTCGCCGTCCCAGCGACGGTTCTGGAACACAGAGAGCGTGCGTCCGAGCCTGGCCGCCTTCGCGATGAGCGCGCGGCCCTCGTCGGCGGTCACCGCGAACGGCTTGTCGACGACGACGTCGAGCCCGGCGTCGAGTGCGGCATGCGCGAGTGACGCGTGTGTGCCGCTCGGCGAGCCGATCACGACGAGATCGAGCCGGTCGGCGGCCGCCCACAGCTCGTCTACGGTCGCGACGGTCGAGGCCGTCGGATGCCGCGCCTCGACGGCGGCCCGCCGGCCCGGGTCGCGCGTGACGATCAGGTCGAGCGAGTAGGCGGGGTCGGCGTCGAGGAACGGAGCGTGGAACACCCGGCCGCTCGTGCCGAAGCCGACGACGGCGGTGCGGATCGGCGAGCCTGCGACATCCGTCATCACAGCACCTCGCTGAGGAATCGGCGCAGGCGGGGGGATTGGGGGTGGTCGAAGAGGTCGTCGGGGTGGCCGTGTTCGACGACTCGGCCTTCGTCCATGAACACGACCTGGTCGGCGACTTTGCGGGCGAAGCCCATCTCGTGGGTGACGACGAGCATGGTCATGCCGCGTTGGGCGAGGCCGGCCATGAGGTTGAGCACGCCCTTGACCAGTTCCGGGTCCAGGGCGCTGGTGGCCTCGTCGAAGAGCATCACCTCGGGCTCCATCGCGAGGGCGCGGGCGATCGCGACGCGTTGCTGCTGCCCGCCGGACAGGTCTCGGGGCCGGTGGTCGGCGCGGTCGGCCAGGCCCACCTCGGTGAGGCGTTCGTGCGCGACCCGGTTGGCTTCGGCGCGTGAGAGGCGCTTGACGCTGCGGAGGGCGAGGGCGACGTTCTCGAGTGCGGTGTGGTCGGGGAAGAGGTTGAAGTGCTGGAACACCAGGCCGATGCGGCGACGGACCACGTCGGGCTTCTGGGAGAGCACGCTCTCGTCGGCGAGGAGCACGTCGCCGCGGCTGGGTTCGTGGAGTCGGTTCACGCCGCGCAGCAGGGTTGACTTGCCCGACCCGGACGGGCCGATGATGCAGGTGGTGGTGCCGGGTGCGACGGTCAGGGTGACGTCGCGGAGGACTTCGATGTCGCCGTAGGCCATGCTCAGGCCCTGCAGTTCGAGGCTGGAGCCGGCGTAGAGGTGCCCGTCGGTGACGGGGACCGGGGAGGTGTAGGTCATGAGTTCTCTCCGTAGGTGAGCGAGACCGGGGCGCCCTTGTGCTGCTCTTCGACCTCATCGAGGCCGCTCTTGGGCGGGGTGGGCTTGCGGCGCCCGGTGCGGAACCGATCGTCGAAGTAGTTGACGAGGTGGGTCAGCGGCACCGTGATGATCAGGTAGAACAGGCCGGCCATGACCAGCGGCGACAGGTTGCCGGTGAGGACCGCGGCGTCTTGGCCGACGCGGAACAATTCGCGTTCGGACACGAGCAGGCCGAGGAAGTAGACCAGGCTGGAGTCCTTCACGATCGCGATGAACTGGTTCACCAGTGCCGGCAGGACCCGGCGCACGCCCTGCGGGACGACGACCAGGCGCATGGCGTTGCCGTAACTCATGCCGAGCGCGCGGCACGCTTCGAGCTGGCCGCGGTCGACGGACTGGATGCCGGCGCGGAAGATCTCGCCGATGTACGCCGACGCGATCAGGCTCAGCGCGAGGATGCCCAGCGGGTACGGGGAGGGTCCGAAGATCTGCTGGCTGGCGCGGGCGAAGCCCTGGCCGATGAGCAGGATGGTCAGGATCGCGGGGAGGCCTCGGAAGACGTCGGTGTAGATGCGGGCGGGCACGCGCAGCCAGCGCGAGCGCGAGATGCCCATGATCGCGATGATCATGCCGAGCACGACGCCGATGACGGTCGCGGCGATCGAGATGACCAGGGTGTTCACAAGCCCGACGCCCAGCAGCTGCGGGAACACCTGCCACATCGCGTCGAAGTCGAGGAAGGTGGCGACGAGGTTGTCGAGCCAGTCCATGATGTGCTCCGTTGTTCAATAGAGGGGAGGGTCCGGTGCGGGCCGCGCAAGTGCCGTGGGGCGGCCCGCACCGGAACGCAAGCTGGGGCTACTCGCCCTGCTCGCTCGAGGGCAGGTACTGCTCGGGCATCGGCGAACCCGGGAACCACTTCTCGTAGAGTTCCTTCCAGGTCCCGTCCTCCATCGCCGCGGCGAGCGCCTCGTTCAGAGCGGCCTGGAACTCCGTGTTGCCCTTGGCGATCGCGAACCCGGCAGGTGCGTCGAACGACGGAATGTCGATCGCGTTCACAAGGCCGTACTGCTCGGCGTAGGCCTTCGCCGCCTCGTAGTCCAAGAAGTGCGCATCGATCGAGCCGCTGTTGACGGCCGAGATCGCCGCGTTGTTGTCCGGGAAGCGGACCAGCTCGGTCTCGGTGAAGTTCTTCACCGCGTACGCCTCCTGCAAGGTGCCCTGTACGACGCCGAGACGCTTCCCGGCGAGGTCATCCTCATCGTCGATACCGGCGTCCGGGTGGCCCATCACGGTCAGGTAGCCCGCGAGGTACCCCTCGGAGAAGTCGACGGTCTGCTTGCGCTCGTCGGTGATGCCGATTGCCGCGACGCCGACGTCGAACTGGCCGTTCGCGACGGCCGCGAGCAGGCCCGAGAAGTCCTGGCCGGTGAACACGACGTCATCGATGCCGACGCGGCCCGCGACATCCGTGAACAACTCGACGTCGAAGCCGGTGAACTCGCCCGACTCGTCGGTGAAGGTGTATGGCTTCGCGTCGCCGAGGCTCGCCACGCGGATCTGGCCGGGGGTGATCAGGCCGTACGGGTTTTCATCGGCGTCGCTCGTCTCGGAGCTGCCTGCGGCGCCGCTGGCGCAGGCGGAAAGGACGAGGGCGGTCGCGGCGGCAACGGCTGCGATGGCCGTGCGCCGGAGGAAGGTGCGCTGGGTCACGGTGAATCCTTCGTTTCGGAATGTGCGGTGTGCGGTGCCGGATGGCATGGGTGGTGCTGCGGTGGTGCTCAACGCTGAGTCGGGCTGTTTTGGCCCGGGTCTTGTTGAGACCGGTCTCAGTCGCGTAGATTGAGACCGGTCTCAATGCGTTTCCGGCACACTAACCGCCGTCCGAGACATCCGTCAACACCTTTTCTTAGGAGTGCTCGTATGCCGGTGGATCCGCTCAACGGCCGCAGGGAGGTCACGGTCAGCGACGTCGCCGCAGCAGCGAAGGTGTCCAAGGCGACCGCGGCGCGGGTGCTCGGCGGGTACGGCGCGGCGAGCGAGGCCGTGCGCGACCGCGTCCAGGCCGCCGCAGATGAGCTCGGCTACCACCCGAACGCGCTGGCGAAGACCATGACCACCGGCAGGTCGAATTCGATCGGCATCATCGTCGGCGACATCGAGAACCCCTTCTTCGCGCAGGCGACCAGGGGTGCGGCAGATGTCGCGAAGGCCGCCGGGTACGACCTGATCCTGCTGAACTCCGATGAGGAGGCCGACGCCGAGCAGAACGCGATCTCGGTCCTGCTCGCCAAGCGCGTCGACGGCATCCTCGTCGCCCCGGCGTCGACCACCGATCCCTCGAGCCTCCGCGAGGCGGTCGAGCGCGGGCGCCCGCTCGTGCTCTTCGACCGCGTCGCCGACGGCGTCGATGTCGACACGGTCGTCGCCGACAACCTCGCCGGCTCCCGCCAGCTCACGCAAGTGCTGCTGGATGCCGGACACAGGCGCATCGCATTCGTGTCGACCATCGCACACTCGAGCGGGTACCGCGTCGGCGACCGTCTCGGATCGAGCTCGGTCGACGATCGGGTGCGAGGGTTCGTCGGAGCGCTCGCCGACGCGGGCATCGACGACCCCGGCCGATTCGTGCACCTCAACGCCCGACGCGATGGCGTGGACGCGATCGTGCGCCGGCTCATCGACGACGGCATCACGGGGATCGTCGCCTCCGACAGCCTCATCGGGCAGGCCGCGTTCCGCAAGATGCGCAGCCTCGGCATCCGGATCCCTACGGACGTCTCACTCGTCGCCTTCGATGACGCGGACTGGACCAGCCTTTCCGCTCCAGCGCTGACCGTCATGTCGCAACCGATCCACGAGTTGGGCGCCGAGGGGGCCCGGCTGCTCATCCGTCGGATCGCCGGTGACCGCGCTCCGACCGAGCACGTGGTCCTTGCGCAGCGGCTTGTCGAACGGGAATCGGTCGCACCGCCGCCCGCGTGAACCTTCGGTGCGCGCGGGCTGATGCGGGAATCGAGTGACGCGGGCAGCCCAGACCGCTCGGCTGCGGATGCCCCTCGGCTTCATCGCGAGGTCGACACCAACTTATGGGAGCCAACCCATGCGCAACACGTAGGCCGGAAGGTACGAGTCCCGAAAGCCCTGTCCGACGAGATGTCCGGTGAGCGGGACTCATCTGCGACATCGGCTGCTGTGGAGGAATGCCGAGGCTCCACTTATCGGTAGTCACTTGATGTAATCTGTAGTCACTTGATGCCGATTCCAGTCGGAGAGGTGGGCGGTGGATCTCAGCCATCCCGAGTATGTGGTCCTCGGCGAGAACCGCGCCCGGATCCTGCACCGCCTGGCCGTGCTCGCCGAGCCTGCGTCCGGTCGCCGGATCCACGAGCTCAGCGGAGTGCGGGCGCTTCGCACCACCCAACGAATCCTCGATGACTTGACCACCCTGGGCCTGGTCGACATGCAGAAGATCGGCCCTGCGAACGCGTACACGCTGAACCGTGGCCATGTCCTGTGGGGTCCGATCGGGGAGATCCTGACCACTCGCGCCGTCGTGGCATCCGCTGTTCAGGAGGCCGTCAGGGAGGTGACCGCCGGCGTCGTCGTCAGCGCCGCGCTCTACGGGTCCATGGCACGCGGTGAGGCCGGGCCGGAATCCGACGTCGATGTCCTCGTCGTCTGGGAGGACGAGACCGCCATGGATCAGCGCGATGCGGTGCTCGAGGCGCTTGATGAACGGGTCCGTCGACTGACGGGCAATCGCGTGCAGGTTCTTGCGGTCACGGGCGCGGAGCTCGCCCGCCTCGTCGAACACGACGATCCACTCGTCGCATCGATCGGCAGGGACGGTCAGACCGTGACCGGAGTCGAGATCCGAAGACTTCTCGGCACGCATGCGAGAGCGTCCGGGCGCGCCCCGAAGGCGACCGACCGAACCGGGGAGGTGCCCTGATGCCCCCGCGCACACGGAAAATGACCCGCACCGAGGTCCGCACCCGCGCCCTACACGCCCACGCGTTCCTGACCGCTGCCGGCGACTCAATCTGTGGCGCCGTCCTCGGCGAACGCGCCGCCGGCCAGGACCACGGCGACGCAGTCGCGATGCTGCGCCGCACCGAACCGGGCAAGCGGCTTGCCCAGCACCTCGCGCGGCTGATCGACTCGAAGACCGAGACGCAGTACTCCCCGCTCCTGCTCACCGAAGCACGCGCCGCAGACCTACTCAAGGCCGCACGGCGACTCGTCGACGGCATGGACGACGTCCTCCGCACACTCAGCTGACAGAGCGCCGTTGGCGACTGTTTCACGATCTGTGATGTGCCGAGGGCGGCCCGGGTTCACCGGACCGCCCTCGTGTGCGCCGAATCAGTCGGCGGGCTGGAAGATCCGTTCGGGGATCTCTTCGTACGCTTCGGGATCGAGCGACTCGACCGATCCGTCCGCGACGGCGGTGATCAGGCCCTTGAGCCCGGTCTCCACCTGCTTGGTGAGGAACCCGTTGCGCTTCTGCCCGTCGGACTGGGTGTTGCTCGACGTCTCGAACAGCACCGTCGCGCTGCCCCGCAGCGCGAACGAGCCGAGCGCGGTGCCGGGCAGGTTGGTGTCCTGCGGGTACAGCGTGAGGTGGCCGAACGCCGAGTCGCCGCGCTCCTGGAGCGCGTCGTAGACAGCGACGTTCGCACGCCGCGACGCGTCGTAGTCGAAGTTCGGCCAGTCGCCGAACTGGGTCGGGTCGGCGATGAACCGGCCCGAGATCGACAGCGTCGACATGTTGTCCGTCCCCACCTGCGAGTAGCACGGCCACTGGTTGTGCAGGTCGACGAAGTAGTCGACGACCCCGAACTCGTCTTCCAGGCCCGCGTACACGTCGCGCAGGGTCTGCGCCTCCGGCGTGATGTACCAGCCCGTGCGCGCGCTGTTGCCCGGGAAGTCCTCCGGTGCCGGAACGTAGTCGAGATCGGGGTTGAAGTCGCGGTTGACATCGAAGCCCGGCGTCGCCGACCGGTAGTTCCATGCGGGCTGCACGCCCGCGAGCTGCGGGAAGTCCGCGACGACGTCGTCCCACGTCATGTGGTTCTGCCGGGTGTCACGTTCGCCGCCGTCGACGTTGAGCCGAGGGATGGCGACGATCGTGACGTTGTCTCGGATCGCAGCAGCCTCTGCGGAGTTGCCGCCGAACTCCTTCAGGAGGGAGAGCAGCGCTTCCGTGCCGTGGTTCTCGTTGCCGTGGATCTGGGACTGCACGAGGACGACGGTGTCACCCGTTCCGACCCGTGCCTGGTAGATCTCGCGACCCTGGTTGCTGTATCCGGCGACATCGACCTCGACGAGGCCCTTGCTGGTGGATTCGATCCGCTCGAGTTCCTTCGTCAGTTGCTCATGGCTGACGAAGCTGGATCGCGGGCCCGCGGTCTCGGTTCCGCAGTGGGAATTCACGGGGATCGCCTGCGCGGCGGGTACCCCTGCGATCACGGTCGCACCGACGAGCGCTGCGCTCGCGATGGCGGAGGCGGTGATTCTGGACTTGGTTCGCATCGTTCACTCCAATTCGAAGTACGGTTCTGGTTCCGTCGCGCCGGCTCAGTAGCCGATGGGGATGACGCCGTTGTCGGTCTGGTAGCCGGTGACGGGCGCGTGCGGGATCTCGTCCCAACGCGACGCGTCCTCGGCCTGGACCTCGCCGGTGGCCATGCCCACGAGCAGTTCCTGCAGCGCGAGCACGTTCTGCTTGATCGACTTGCCGCGCGCCTTCTGCCCGAGGCTGCCATCGCTGGTGTTGCCGCTGGTCTCGAAGAAGATCGCCGGGTTGGAATGCCCCTCGGGGTTCAGCCCGTCGTGGTCCAGGCCGAGCATCATCGCCGAGACCACACCACCCTTGATATCGATCTCGAGGCTGCCACCGACCTGGTACCGGTCGATGTTGACGTACCCGTACTTGGACAGCTCGTCGAACACGTGCACCTGCATCTGACGCGTGAGCACGTCGTACGCGCCACCCTCGATGCCCGGCAGCGTCGGACCGCCCGGAGCCAGCGAGATGCCCAGCGAGAACGTCACATCATCACCCGTGCCGTACTCGCGCTTGAGGCCCTGATGGTGGATGTCGATCGCGAACGCCGGATCGACCATCGTCCAGTACTCGTAGAACGCCTCCGACTCGGCCGCGGCGAACTTGCCCACACCCCAGTCCCGGTTCAGGTCGATCCGCTGCGCCGACCCGTCCTGCAGGATCGTGTGCCGGATGTTCAGCTCCGACCCGTCCGGGTTGTACATCGGGATCACGTGGAACGTGTACGTCTCACGCAGCAGCTTCCACTCCGGCGACCCGTTCGTGCCGAGCTCCTTCAACACCGACAGCAGCGACTCCGTGCCGTACGGCTCGTTGCCGTGGATGCGACCCTGCAACCACACCGCCTCGGGCCCGTCGCCGACCGTGGCCACGTACAGGTCCCGGCCCTGCTCCGACATCGACACCGCGGTGCCCACCTCGGCGAGGGTCTGCACCTCGACATCGAACCGCGACGTGCGCTCGATCCGATCCAGCTCGGCGACCAGACCATCGAAATCGACGATGCTCGAGATATTCGTCTTGCCCTCGGTCGAGGGGAAGTTCGGACCAGCGAACGCGGGCGTACCCGCCGCGAACGGAACCGCCACCGCCAAAGCGGCGGTGGCAGCGATCGTGGTGGTGCGTCGGCGGGTGAACTTCGGGGTGGTACCAGTGGTCATCCTTGACTCCCAAATGCAGTCGAAATGCCGGTGAAGGCGGCACGAAGCCCGGTGAGAACGGGTTCCCACAGGGCCATGACCGCGAGCCTAGGAACGTTTCAATCACTCCTCAAGGGACACCCGTCCATATTGTTCAACGATCTCGCTACCGCTCGTCCCCCCTCGGGGGTGGCCGCCGAATTCGCGACGAGTTCCCACGGCATCCAATCCGATCGCTTCGGGCGCGCCGAAGACCCGGTACACGCCGATTCCACGACGTGCAGCGCTCCCGAGTCGGGAGCGATCGCAGCTCGGGCCGCCACGCGGCTCACGACACCAGGAGGAATCATGCTCGCCACCAGGAAGACGCTCACAGCCGGACTCGCGCTCGCCTTCGCCTCGGCCCTCGTGCTCACGGGGTGTTCGACGGCGACGTCCGACACGGCGGATGACGCGCCGACGGCCGAGGAGACGACGCCCACGGAGGAGTCGATGGAGGAGATGGACCCGGCCGCGAACCTCGTCGGGGCCGGCTGCGCCGGGTACGCCGAGATGGTGCCCGACGGCGACGGCTCCGTGGCCGGCATGGCCGAGGACCCGGTCGCGGTCGCCGCGTCGAACAACCCGCTGCTGACGACGCTCACCGCGGCGGTCAGCGGGGGCCTGAACCCCGACGTCGACCTCGTCGACACGCTCAACGGCGACGAGTTCACGGTGTTCGCGCCGGTCGACGACGCGTTCGCCCAGCTCGACCCGGCGACGGTCGAGACGCTGCAGACCGACAGCGAACTGCTCACCACGATCCTCACGTACCACGTGGTGCCCGGCCAGGTCGCGCCCGATGAGATCGCCGGCACCCACACCACGGTGCAGGGCTCCGACGTCGAGGTCACCGGCAGCGGCGACGACCTCATGGTCAACGACGCCTCGGTGATCTGCGGCGGCGTCATGACCGCGAACGCGACCGTGTACCTCATCGACACGGTGCTGACGCCTCCGGCGTCCTGATCCGCCGGTGGGCGGCCGATCGTCGGCCGCCCACCGACCTGAGGCACGGCGTGTCCGTCGAGTGGTCTGGGGGGCTCGACGGGCACGCCGACCGGGTCGGGCTTCGACAGGTTCGGCTGACGCAAGGCGCAGGCTCGACCATCGCAAGGCGCAGGCTCGACCGACGAGAGAGGTGAAGCGGATGTCACGCAGAACGCGAGCCGGCACGGCGTGGGCCGCAGTGGCCGGCGTCGTCGGCGCCGGCGTGTTCCTGGCCGTCACCTGGGCGGTCGGGCTCTTCGGCCCGCCCGGGTCCGATCCGATCCTGGCGGTGGGCGCGTTCGTGATCGACATCACGCCGCAGCCGCTGAAGGAGTTCGCGATCGCGACGTTCGGCTTCTACGACAAGATCGTGCTGATCGCCGCGCTCATCGTCGCCGCGATCGCCGGTGCCGCGATCGCCGGCATCCTGCAGTTCCGCCGGCCCCCGTGGGGTGTGGTCCTGCTCGCTGTCGCCGTCGGCGCATCGATCGCCGCGATCCTCACCCGTGGCGGCGCCACGCCCCTCGCCGCAGTTCCGCCGCTCGTCGGCGGTGCCGCGGGGTGCGCCGTGCTCGCGCTGCTCGCCGCGCGGCTCCGCCGCTGGCGGTCCGCAACGGATGCCACGGCCACCGCTGCGCCGACCGGCGACGAGCGCACGCTCGCCCGCCGCTCCTTCTTCGTCATGTCCGCGGTCGCCGCCGTCTCGGCGGTGGCCGTCGGCGCCGGCGCGCGCGTGGCGGAGGGCGCCCGCTCGTCGATCACGGCGATCCGGCGAGCGCTCCGACTTCCGGCACCCGAGGCGACCGTCACGGTGCCCGAGGGCGCTGATCTCGGCATCCGCGGCCTCTCGCCGCTCTACACCCCGAACGACGAGTTCTATCGCGTCGACACCGCGCTCACGGTTCCGCAGGTCGACCCGACGACGTGGCGGCTCGTCGTCGACGGTCGGGTCGACGAACCCTTCGAGCTCTCGTTCGACGACCTGGTCGGCATGGGGCTCGACGAGTACTCGATCACGCTCACCTGCGTCTCGAACGAGGTCGGCGGCGACCTCGTCGGAACCGCCCTCTGGTGGGGCGTCCCGGTCCGCGAGATCCTGCGCCGTGCGCGCCCGCACGGCGATGCCGACATGGTGCTCTCGCACAGCATCGACGGGTTCACCGCGAGCACGCCGCTCGCGGCGCTCACCGACGACGGACTCGATGCGATCCTCGCCGTCGCGATGAACGGGGAGCCGTTGCCGCTCGACCACGGCTTCCCCGTGCGAATGGTGGTGCCGGGGCTCTACGGCTACGTCTCGGCGACCAAGTGGCTCACCCGGCTGCAGGTGACCACGTTCGCCGAGGACGAGGCGTACTGGACGCCGCGCGGGTACTCCGCGCAGGCGCCGATCAAGTTCTCGTCGCGCATCGACACCCCGCGACCCGGCACGAGCGTCGAAGCGGGCCGCGTCGCACTGGCCGGCGTCGCGTGGGCGCAGGGCGTCGGGATCGACCGGGTCGAGGTCCGCATCGACGAGGGCGAGTGGCAGGCCGCGACGCTCTCGGTTCCGGTCAACGCCGACACGTGGGTCCAGTGGGCGCTGCCGTGGGATGCGACGCCCGGCACGCACTTCGTCACCGTGCGCGCGGTGAACGCGGCCGGCGAGGTGCAGACCGCGGATCGCGCCCCGATCGCCCCGGACGGTTCGACCGGGCGTCAGCGCGTGCTGCTCACGGTCGTCTGATCACGGCGTCCCCGCGCGTCTGCGCACCGCGAGCGCGGCGCACCCGATGACGGCCGACCCGCCGATGATCGTGGTCCAGCCGATCGGTTCGTGCAGGATGATCGCGGCCCACGCGATCCCCATGACGGGTTGCACGAGCTGCACCTGGCTGACCCTCGCGATCGGTCCGATCGCGAGACCCCGGTACCACGCGAAGAAGCCGAGGAACATGCTCACCGCCGCGAGGTAGCCGAACGCGAGCCACTCCGCGGCATCCGCGGTCGGCGGTTCCGCGACGAGCGCAGCCCCCGCGACGAGGACCATCACCGGCGCGGCGAGCACGAGCGCCCACGAGACCGTCTGCCAGGAGCCGAGCTCGCGGGCGAGCAGGCCGCCCTCGGCATAGCCGATCGCGGCCGCGATGACGGCTGCGAAGAGCAGCAGGTCGGCCCACCCCACGCCCGCGAGGCCGCCGCCCTCGATCGCGGCGAAGGCGACCGTGACGACCGCGCCGAGCGCCGCGAAGAGCCAGAAGGATGCCGCGGGGCGCTCGTGCCCGCGGATGACGGCCATGACCGCGGTGGCGCCCGGGAGCAGTCCGACGACGACGGCCCCGTGACTGGCGGGCACGGTCGTCAGCGCGAGCGAGGTGAGCATCGGGAAGCCGATGACGATGCCGCCCGCGACGACGGCCAGTCGCAGCCACTGCGGCCCGGACGGGCGCGGCTGGCGGGTCAGTGCCAGTGCGAGGGCGGCGAGGGCGGCGGCGATCACGGCGCGACCCGATCCGATGAACAGGGGCGAGAGACCGCCGAGCGCGACGCGCGTGAACGGAAGGGTGAAGGAGAACGCCGTGACGCCCAGCAGGCCCCACCAGATTCCGGATCGGTGCGAAGCCCGCTGACCGTGCAGAAGGCGATGCGCCACCTCGTCGAACTCGGACTCGTCGAGGCCCGACCCGGTGTCGGTTCCTTCGTCCGCGGCATCCGGCAGCCCCACGCCGTCGACTACGGGTGGCAGACCGCCGCGCGCGGCGCGTCCGCCGTGCCGTCGCCCGCGCCGCGCGCACCGACACCGCGATCCAGCGCTCGCCCGCGGCCGGGCTGCCCGAGCTCCAGGCGTGGTTCGCCGGCGAACTGGCATCCGCCACCCCCGCCGGGGTCGCACCGGCCGCGGCACGCGACGTGACGATCGTGTCGGGAAGCCAGAGCGGGCTGAGCTCGATCTTCCGCTCGCTCGTCGGGCACGGCGCGCCGCTGCTGGTCGAGTCCCCGACCTACTGGGGCGCCATCCTCGCCGCCGAGCAGGCCGGCGTCGCCCTCGTCCCGATCCCCTCGGGCCCGCCGGGTCCCGACCCGGACGACGTCGACCGGGCCCTCGAGCGCACGGGCGCCCGGGCGTTCTACGCCCAGCCCTCCTTCGCCAACCCGACGGGTTCCAGCTGGGCCCCCGAGACCGTCGCGGCGGTGCTCGACGCCGTCCGCCGGCACGGCGCCTTCCTCGTCGAGGACGACTGGGCGCACGACCTCGGAATCGACGCGGCACCGCGAACGGTCGCACCGCACGATGAATCCGGACACGTGGTCTACCTGCGCTCCCTGACCAAGAGCGTCTCGCCGGCGCTGCGCGTGGCGGCCGTGGTCGCGCGCGGGCCGGCACGCGACCGGATCCTCGCCGATCGCGCGGCCGAATCGATGTACGTGAGCGAACTCCTCCAGGCGGCCGCCCTCGACGTGGTCACCCAACCGGCCTGGCGCACCCACGTGCGCGGACTCCGCGACGTGCTCCGCGGCCGACGGGACCTGCTCATCGGATCCCTCCGCGAGCATGCCCCGGGCGCCGAGATCACCGCCACCCCGACCGGCGGGCTGAACCTGTGGGTCCGGCTCCCCGACGGGACCGACGTCGACGCGCTCGTCCGGGAGTGCGAACGCCGGGGCCTGATCATCGCCTCCGGCGCGGAGTGGTTCCCCGCCGAGCCCACCGGCCCCCATGTTCGACTCAACTACTCGGGCGAGAGCCCCGAACGCTTCCCCGACGCGGCCCGCATCCTCGGAGCCGTCCTCGCCGCCACCTGAAGCCCGGCCGGCCCGCCGGCCCTGGACCGACGGACCGGCCCGGCCGGATCGGATCACCCCGGCCCGGCGCGCCGCTCCGCCCGCCGCGCGACGCGCTCGGACTTCCGGTCCACGTCCTCGGCGTCCATGACGGCCTTCGCCTCGCCGACGTCGCCGAGCAGCGGCCTGATCCAGCCCGCCGAGGGGTTCGTGTCGACGAGGACCATCCGCACGAGGAGCGTCAACGGGATCGCGAGGATCGCACCGATCGGACCGAGCACGACCGCCCAGAAGAGCACCGAGAAGAAGGTCAGGCTCTGGCTGAGCGCCACCGCGTTGCCGACCACCCGCGGCTGGACGACCGACTGCACGCCGGCGTTCACGATGCCGTACACGATGACGACCGCGATCACCGTCGGCCACCCTCCGACGAGCGCGCCGAAGAAGATCGGCGGCACGATCGCGATGAAGTACCCGATGTTCGGGATGAAGCTGCACAGGAACGACAGCAGCCCCCAGATGAACGCCCCGGGCACCCCGAGGAGCACGAGCACGAACCAGTTGATGAGGCCCTGGGCGAGACCGAGCAGCGTCGTCACGACCATGTACCGCCGCACGCCCGAGCCGTACCCGGCGAGCGCGGTGACCACGAGCGGTCGATGCGGCTGGAGCTGCCGGAGCAGCGTGGGCAGGAACGCCGAGTCCATCGCCATCAGCAGGAGCATCGTCAGGATCACCACGAGCATCGAGATCGAACCCGTCACCCCGCCGAGCAGGCTGCCGACGAACCCGACGATCGACGAGGCGTCGAACCCCGCGGCGATGTCCGAGAGCTGCGCGGAGTTCAGCCCGATCGACCCGAGCCAGGCGGCCGCATCGCTCACCCACCCCTCGATCTCGGATGCGAACTGCGGCACCAGTTCCGTGAACTGGCCGATCGCGACCAGCACCGCGTAGCCGAAGCCCAGCAGCAGCAGGAACACCGCCGTGATGACCGATCCGGTGGCCAGCCCCCGCGGCACCCCGCGTCGCTCGAGCGCGACCCGCAGCGGGTGCACGCAGATCGTGAGGACCAGCGCGAGGAACACCGGCGCGACGATCGAGCCGATCGCCGCGAGCCCCGTGGTCGCGAGCACCGCACCGCCGATGCCGATCAGGATGAACGCGTTCCGGTGGGTCGACACGCGCCCCTCGCGCTCGGTGGTCATGTCTCGTCCGGCGGCGGCGCGTAGGCGACATGCACGCGCTCGATCCGCCCGTCGAACGCGAAGGGCATCCGGTCGGCGTACGCCCGCGACACGGCGCCGCCGTAGGCGCGACCGATGTCGAGGCAGTCGTTCGCCGAGAACAGCAGCGGCGCGCTCACGGGCACGACGCCCGAGGCCACCTCCGATCCGTCGACCTCGAGGCTCACGCTCAGGGGCCCGCCCGGTTTCGGCTCGACGTACGCCGTGCGCACCGTGACCTCGTGGGCGCCGGCCGCGAGCGGCTCGGGCGCGGCGATCATGGTCCGCTGGATGAGGAACAGGTTGTACTCGTACGTCAGCACGCCGTCGACCAGGTACAGCGTGAGCCCGCCGCCCGCTCCCCCGAGCTTGTAGAGCACGCCGTTCGCACGCTCGGGCGCGCTGAGCGAGATCGAGACGGCGTTCGGGCGGTTGCCGAGCGCCGGCGCGCAGAACTCGGGCACGCGCACGGTGTCTCCGCCCATCTCCCACTCGGAGTACGGCGGGGTGATCCGCAGCTCGGGATGCAGGGCGACCACCCAGAGGCCCCCGCCGATGGGCAGCGCCTCGTTGCGGGCCGCCTCGATCGCGAAGAGCTCCTTGAGCTCGGCGAGCTTCTCCGGGTGCTCGTCGGCCAGGTCGCGGGCCTGGCTCCAGTCCTCGTCGAGGTGGTACAGCTCCCAACGGTCCTCGTCGGGCGTCCAGGTGCGGATGCCGGGAGGCGCCCCCTTCGCCCACGGCAGCCGCGGCCCGAGCGCGGACGCCATCCACCCGTCGGCGTAGATCGACCGGCTGCCCATGATCTCGAAGTACTGCGTACGGCGCCGGCCGGCGGCATCCGCTTCGTCGATCGAATAGGCCATGCTGATGCCGTCGATCGGGTCCTGCGGGATGCCGTTGACCATCTCGGGATGCGAGATCCCGACGATCTCGTAGATCGTCGGGACGACGTCGATCACGTGGTGGAACTGGGTGCGGGGTTCCCGCTCGGGGCTGATGCGAGCCGGCCACTGCACGACCATCGGGTTGCGGGTGCCGCCGAGGTGGGATGCCAGCAGCTTCATGCCCTGGTACGGGGTCGACCCCGCCCAGGCCCACGCCGCGTGGTACATGTTGTCGGTCGCGGGCGTGCCGAGCGCGTCCAGCCCGCCGAGCTCCTCGAGCGCGGCGAGGTGCTGGTCGATCGTCGAGGGGATCTGGTTCTGCGCGAGCAGTTCGCTGATCGTGCCGTCCTGGCCCTCGCCCGACGACCCGTTGTCGCCCCAGATGTAGAAGACGATGGTGTTCTCGAGCAGGCCCAGCCGCTCGATCTCGTCGACCACCCGGCCCGCCTGCACGTCGGCGTGCTCGGCGAATCCCGCGCACACCTCCATGAGTCGTCGCTGGAACGGCTTCTGGTGGTCCGGGATGTCCTCCCACGCGGCGAGCCCCTCGGGCCGCGGCGTGAGTTCGGCGTCGGCCGGGATCCACCCGGCGTCCTTCGCGCCCTGGTGGGCGCGCTCGCGATAGGCGTCCCACCCGTCGTCGAACCTGCCGGCGTACTTGTCGGCCCACTCCTTCATGATGTGGTGCGGGCCGTGGATCGCACCGGTCGCCCAGTACATGAAGAACGGCTTGTCGGCGGCCAGCGCGTGGTGGTCGCGCAGCCACTCGATGGCGTCGTCGGCGATGTCCTCGCTCAGGTGGTAGCCCTCCTCGGGCGTCTTCGGCGGCAGCACCGACGTCGTGTTGCGCACGAGGTTCGGCTCGTACTGCGACGCCTCGCCCGCGAGGAACCCGTAGAAGTACTCGAAGCCGTACCCCGTCGGCCACCCGTCGAAGGGGCCCGCCTTCGTCGTCTCCTCGGCAGGCGTGTTGTGCCACTTGCCCCACGCCCCGGTCGAGTACCCGTAGTTGCGCAGCACCTCCGCGACCGTCGCACTGGACTTCGGGATGTGGCCCGAGTACCCGTCCCAGTCGTTCGCGAGCTCGGCGATCTGGCCGTTGCCGACGCGGTGGTGGTTCCGGCCCGTGAGCAGCGAGGCGCGCGTCGGCGAGCACATCGCGGTCGTGTGGAACCGGTTGTACCCGATGCCCCCCGCGCGGAGGCGATCCAGGGTCGGAGTGCTCACCGCACCGCCGAAGGTCGACGGCAGCGCCGGGCCGGCGTCGTCGATGAGCACGACGAGCACGTTCGGCGCGTCCTGCGGCAGGTGCCGGGGCGGCGGGTTCGGACTGTACGTCGACTCCTGCATGGTGCGTCCCGCCACGCTGCCCGACGGCGGCGGCGCGAATGGCAGGTGGGTCGTGGGCGGCAGCGGTGTTCCGATCACCGATTCGTGCGTGGCATCCGTCATGGTCATTCACCCCGGTCTTCCGATCGTCGCGGGCGACGCTAGGGCCGCGCCGGGCGCGCCGCATCACCCAGAACGCGTGATGCGGCGCGGGCCCCGGCGCGCTTGGCTTCCCATGCATGCCGGTCGAACGCGACGGAGGGTGACCATGGAACCTGTCGAACGTCTCAGGCGGCTGGCGGTCGATGGCGAGCACAGCCGTTCCCTCGCCCCACGCTCCCTCGACGGCCGGTCCCTCGCACTCAGCCGCATCGCCGCGCTCATCGCCGTCGGCGGGCCCGAGGCGTCGTTCGGTTCGGAAGTGGACGCCGCGATCTCCGAAGGGGCGACGGCGGAGGAGATCGTCGACGTCCTGGCCGGGGTCATCCCGGTCGCGGGGATGCCGCGGGCCGTCGCCGCGGCCCCGAAGCTGGCGCTCGCCCTCGGCTACGACGACCTGCTCGAGGCGGACTGAACCCGGCGAGCGCGGTATCCGCCCGGCACCCTCAGCCGCCGAGCAGCCCCAGTTCGACCGCGCGCACGACCGCTTCGCTGCGCGCCGTCACGTCGAGCTTCCGATAGATCGACGTGACCTCGGAACCGGCCGTGTTGCGCGAGATGTACAGGCGGTCCGCGATCTCGCGGATCGTCAGGTGGGTCTGCAGGTACGGCAGCAGCCGCAGCTCCGCCGGGGTGAGCGGCGCGTTGCCGTTCACGCTCGGCACCCGCGACACCTGTTCGCGGAAGGCCTCGACCTCGTCGGGGAGCCGCCCGAGGTCGGGCCGCTTCGCCAGGAGCTCCTGCATCTCGTGCACGAGGTGCATCGCCGTCGCCCGATCGCCCAGGGGCAGGTGCGCTCGCGCGAGCTGGAGGCGCACCTTGATCGCGAGGTAGGGCATCGTGTGCGTGCACTGCACGCGGGCACGCATGCCGCGCGCGAGCGTGCGCCGAGCGGATGCCACGTCGCCGCGGTGCACCTCGACCCGCGCGGCGCACGCCAGCGCGAGCGCCGTCGTCGGATACCCCTCCATGTGGTGCGCCTCGATCGCGCGCAGCGCGGTTCGCGCATGCGCCTCCGCGTCGGCCCATCGGTTCGCGTCGGCATCCATCGCGGCGAGCTCGGCCTCGGCGAGCACGACCGTGTCGGTGTTGCCCATGGTCAGGGCCTGAGCGGATGCCTCGGCGAACGCGGCACGCGCGCCATCGACCTCTCCCGCCAGCAGCCGGGCCGATCCGCACAGGTGCAGGGCCTGGTCGCGCCACGGACTCCACGTGGGCTCGCTCGCCACCGCGAACTCCGCGTCGGCCAGGGCGGCCCGCGCACCCTCGCGGCACATCGCCGCACGGAGCATCGCGCGACCCGACGCGAACGTCGGCTGGTCGTCGGCCTGGTCGCCGTCGAACTCGAGCCCGTCGACGATGTTCGCCCAGCGCTCGGCCGCGACCGCGTCGCCGGTCAGCAGCGCGGTCCAGGCCCGCAGGACCGCGAGGGGCGGATGCGCGATGATCGCGGCATCCCCGATGTCGGCCATCCATCGCCCCACCACCGCGACCCGGCCCTCCTGGTAGGTGGGCAGCGCAAGCCTGGTGATCAGGTGCACTGAGCGTTCCCGCTCTCCGGAGGCGAGGAGGTGGTCGATGGCCCGGTCGGGGGCGCCGTGCAGCTCATCCCAGTCGGCGGCCCGGCGGTGCAGGGCGTCGGCCTGCCGGGGATCGTCGCGGACCAGCTCCGAGAGCAGGAACTCGCGGAAGAGGGCGTGGTAGCGGAACAGCCCGCGGCTGCCGTCCAGCGGGATCAGGAAGAGCCCTGCGGCCTCGACCTCGCGCAGCCGGTCGCCGGAGTCGGTCGCATCGAGGAGCGCATCGCACGCCGGTGCGGACAGCCGGTCGAGGACCGCGGTGCATCTGAGGAAGGTCCGGGTGCGTTCGGGCAGGCCGGCGAGGCACTCCTCGTACAGGTAGTCCGCGATGAACCGGTCCTCGCCCGTGATCGCGAACCCGCCGGGCCCGCGCCTGCTGATCATGGCCGCGAGGAAGACGCCGGTGGGCCACCCCTCGCATCGCCGCACGATCTCGCCCAGTTCGTCGTCGTCCGCGACGGACTCGGCCGCGTCGAAGATGCGGCGCGCGCCCGCGACATCCACGCGCAGGTCGTCGATGCCGATCTCGACGAGGTCGCCCGCCACCCGTCGGCGCGCGAGGTTGGCGGGCTCGTGGCGGCTCGAGAGCACGATCTGCGACCCCTCGGGCACCCCGGCGGTCACGACCTCGAGCACGTCCCGGCAGGCGGGGGAGTCCGCATCGTGCAGGTCGTCGATCATGAGCACGAACGGCGACGCGGCGCTCGCGAGCGCACCCGCGAGCAGGGGTGCGGAACGGCCCAGCGAGGCCGGGCCGAGACCGCGCATCTCGCCGACGAGCGCCTCGACCGCGGGGAAGACCCGGGCCACCGCCGCGGCCAGGAGCGTGAGGAGTGCGGCGGGGTCGTCGTCGAACCGGTCGACCGACGCCCAGGCGACCGGCCTGGTCTCGAGGGCCGACCACTCGGCGAGCAGCGTCGACTTGCCGTACCCGGCCGGTGCCACGACGCTCACCACGCGCGCATCGCGTGCACGGGCCGCATCGATCACGGACCTGCGACTGACGCCCTCGCGCCGCGGGGACGGGGCGCTCGTCTTCGCCTCGGAGAGCACATCGCCGTACGCCGCGACGGAGCTCTGCTCGTCGAGATCATCGGTCACGCACGCATCCTAGGGCCGCGGCGGCCGGCGGTGGCGGGTCCGACGGCCCGCCGGCCGCCGGACCGCCGGCAGGTGCTCCGGCTACTCCGCGGGCTTCATCTCACGACCGTGCACGGTCAGCGCGTAGATCACGAGGATGTCCAGGACGATGACGATCATCGACCACCACGGCTGGACGGGCAGCAGGAAGAGCTGGCTGACCGCGTTCAGGATCACGAGGATGATCGCGATCACGCGAGCCCACGTGGCTCCGGCGAGCAGTGCGATCGCCACGAGGATCAGCAGCAGGCCGCTGATCAGGTGCCACCATCCCCACCCCGCGACGTCGAACATGAACAGGGTTCCCGCCCCGGTGAGGAAGTAGGCGCTGTCCGGCCCGATGACGGCCATCAGGCCGTAGATCGCGTCGAAGATGCCCGCGGTCAGCAGGACGATGCCGGCGAACCAGCCCCAGCCGACCCATCCGGTGCGTTCGATGTCGCTCATGTCGATTCCCTCCGCTCGTGTCGGTTCCTGCGCGGATGCCGCGCCCCGACGGATTCCGACGAAGCTATCGACGCGCGGGCTCGACGGGCATCACGCAGGTCGCGTGATCTTGCCCGGGTTCCTCGCCCGCGATCAGGCGGCGGTGCGGGGGGCGACGACGTGCGGCGCGGCGACGTGTGCGTGCGCGGCTCGGCCGGCGCGCCAGGTGAGGTAGCCGCCGTCGAGGTTGACGGCGTCGCGACCGTGCTGGGCGAGCAGCCGCACCGCGGTGTGGCCGCGCTGGCCGACCTTGCAGTGCACGATGAGTCGCCCGGCGGGCAGTTCGCCGATACGCGAGCGGAGTTCGTCGAGCGGCACGTTGATCGAGCCCGGGATGGCGCCGTCCGCGAACTCGCCCGGCGTGCGCACGTCGACGAGCACGTCGCCCGCCGCCATCGCGGCGTCGAGTTCGTGCCACTGGATCGACGGGGTGAGCCCGTCGACCGCGTTCAGCGCCACGTAGCCGAGCAGGTTCACCGGGTCCTTGGCCGACGAGAACTGCGGCGCGTAGGCGAGCTCGAGGTCGGCCAGGTCCGACGCGGCGAGCCCGCCGGCCATCGCGGTCGCGATGACGTCGATGCGCTTGTCGACCCCGTCGCCGCCGACGGCCTGCGCGCCGAGGATCTCGTCGGTCGCGGCATCCACGACGAGCTTGAACGCCATCTGCTCGGCACCCGGGTAGTACCCGGCGTGCGAGACGGGGTGGGTGTGGATGACGCGGAGCTCGCGCCCGGAACGGCGCAGCTGCTTCTCGGGCGAGCCGGTCGAGGCGATCGTGAGGCCCAGGACCCCGACGACGGCGGTGCCGAGGGCGTCGCGGACGCGGATGTCGCGGCCGGTGATCGCGTCGGCGGCGAGCCGCCCGTGGCGGTTGGCCAGGCCCGCGAGCGCGACGAGCCGGTGCTCGCCGCTGACCGCGTCGACCTTCTCGACGGCGTCGCCGACGGCCCAGATGCGGGGGTCGCTCGTGCGCAGGTCGTCGCCGACGCGGATGCCGCCGCGCTCGCCCAGCTCGAGACCTGCCGCGACGGCGAGCGCCGTGTCGGGCCGCACGCCGATCGATCCGAGCACGAATTCGGCGGGGACGACGGTGCCGTCGTCGAGCTGCCCGGTGTCGGGGCCGAGCTCGGTCACCTGCGTGCCGAGGCGCACGTCGACGCCGGCCTCGCGGAGGCGCTCGGCGACGGGCGCGGCCATCTCGGGGTCGAGCGGCGGGAGCACCTGGTCGCCGAGTTCGACGAGCGTGACGCCGAGGCCGCGGTGCACGAGGTTCTCGACCATCTCGAGGCCGATGAAGCCCGCTCCGATGACGAGCGCGCTGCGCGGGGCGTCGTCGAGCTCGGCCATGGCGCGGTCGAGGTCGTCGATGTCGCGCAGGGTCAGCATGCGGTCGCCGCCGGGCATGGGCGGCCGTGCCGGGGTGGCGCCGGGCGAGAGCACGAGCGCGTCGTAGGCCTCGGTGGTCTCCTCGCCGGTGACGAGGTCGCGCACGAGCACGGTCTGCGCCGCCCGATCGATGGCGACGGCTTCGGTCCGCACGCGCACGTCGAGGTCGAACCGGGCGGCCAGGGATTCCGGGGTCTGCAGCAGCAGGTCGCCGCGTTCCTCGATGACGCCGCCGAGGTGGTACGGCAGTCCGCAGTTGGCGAACGAGACGTGCCCGCCGCGCTCGAGCACGGTGATCCGCGCGTGCTCGTCGAGTCGTCGCAGTCGGGTGGCGGCGGACATGCCGCCGGCCACTCCGCCGATGATGAGGTAGCGCTTCGAGGTCATGGACCGATCGTAGGGCAATACCCCCTGGGTATTTCCTGACCGTCTCGCAGCGGGCGTGGAAACGGCCCCGCCGCGCGTCGCGACGGGGCCGGCATCCGCTCGTCTCAGAACTTGTGCCCGAGCGCCTTCGCCTTGATGGCCTCGAACTCGCCGTCCGAGATGACGCCCTGGTCGCGGAGCGCCTGGGCCTTCGCGATCTCATCGGCCGGACTCGCGAACGAGATCTGCCGGTACTCCTCGGCCGTGTGGTGCTCGTACTCGACCTGCTTGCGCGCCGAACGCTCGGCCATGCCGTTGCCCCGCGCGATGAGGTACACGAGCCCGGTGATCCACGGGAGGAACACCAGGAAGATCAGCCATACCGCCTTCAACCAGCCGTTCAGCGAGTGGTCGCGGAAGATGTCGATCACGATGAAGACGAGCACGACCAGGTACGCGACGTAGGCGAAGGTCCAGAAGAAGAACCAGATCCAGCTCCAGAGGTCCACGGGGGTTCCTTTCGTCGAGGGGGTGACGAGTGACACCGTACTCGCGGCATCCGCTTCGGATCGGCCTTTGGTCCCGAACCCGGCCCCGGCGCGTCGCTACATTCCCCATGGGACGGACGACGGACGACGGCCCGAATCGACTCGAACCGGGGGGTGCGTCGATGAGCGCAGCGGATGCCGCAGCGGAGCGGCCGCGGAATGCCGCGATGTCCAGGGCCAAGGCCGTACCCGGCACCATGTGGATCTCGTGGATCGCGCTGGCCCTGATGACCACGAGCTCGGTGGCGAGCCTCCGGCCGGCGCCGACCATGGCGATCTACGGGCTCGCCGCGATCTTCCTGTACCTCGTCCCCGCGATCGTGTTCCTGCTGCCGACCTCGCTCGTCGCCGCGGAACTCGCATCCGGCTGGGAGGGCGGCGTCTACAAGTGGGTGTCCACCGGCATCTCGAAACCCATGGGCTTCCTCGCCGTCTGGTGCCAGTTCGCGATGACGATCTTCTACTACCCGAGCCTGCTCGGTTTCGTCGCAGCGACGCTCGCGTACGTCATCAACCCGAACCTCGCCTCGAGCGGCGTCTGGACGGCACTGGTGATCATGGTCTGCTACTGGTCGGGCGTCTTCATCTCCTCGCGCGGGACCAAGGGCGTCGCCGGCCTCGCCAGCGGCGGGCTCATCATCGGCACGCTCATCCCGGGCGCCGTGCTCGTACTGCTCGGCGCGGTGTTCCTCGGCCAGGGCAACCCGTCGGCGGCGCCGATGACGGCGGACAACCTGCTCCCCCAGTGGGCGGGCCTGGCGAGCCTCGTGCTCATCGTCAACAACTTCCTGTCGTACAGCGGCATGGAGATGAACGCGGTGCACGTGTCGTCGCTGAAGAACCCCGCGCGCGAGTACCCGAAGGCGATGTTCCTGGCCATGGGGCTCGTGCTGGTCATCTTCATCCTCCCGGCGCTCGCGATCAGCTGGGTGGTGCCGGCCGAGCAGCTCTCGCTCACGGCCGGGGTCATGCAGGCGTTCGACGCCGTCTTCGCCGCCTTCTCGGTGTCGTGGCTCACGCCCATCGTGGGCATCATGCTGGTCGCGGCATCCCTCGGCGGCATGCTCACCTGGCTCGCCGGGCCGTCGAAGGGCCTGCTGCTGATCTCGCGCGAGGAGGGCTACCTCCCGCCGTTCCTGCAGAAGCTCAACAAGAACGGCGTGCAGCAGAACCTGCTCGTGACCCAGGGCGTCGTCACCTCGATCATCGCCCTCGGGTACGCGCTCATCCCGAACGTGTCGAGCGCCTACTGGATCTTCTCGGTGATCACCACGCAGGTGTACCTGATCATGTACCTGCTGATGTTCGTGGCGGCCATCCGGCTGCGGAGGACGCACCCCGACCACCCGCGCGGCTACCGAGCGCCGATGCTCATCGGGCTCGCCGGCATGGGGTTCGCCGCCTCGCTCGCCGCACTGCTGGTCGGGTTCATCCCGCCCTCGCAGTTCAGCGGCGGCAGCCCCCTGGTCTACTTCGCGATCGTCGCGGGCGGCGCCCTCGGGCTCGGGCTGCTCGTGCCGTTCCTGTTCTACAAGTTGCGCAAGCCGTCGTGGAAGATGCCCGGTGAAGCGGATGCCTCGGGGCCGCCGCCCGCGGCCGAGGCCGACGGATCGGAGGCGAACCCCTCATGAGCACGGACACCGAGAACCAGGGCACGCGAGAGCGTTCGGTGATCTACGTCATCACCGTCGTGGTGCTGGTCGTCCTGGCCGCGATCGCACTGCTCTCCTTCGTGACGGCCCGCCAGGGCGCCCGCGCCGAGCAGAAGGCCGAGGAGTTCATCCAGTCCCTCGAGGACGCGGGCGTCGACGTGTCGTTCTCGCCGCAGCAGGTCGCCGACCTCCTCGGCGAGGACGGCGGATTCGTGTGCGCCGACCCGAACGACGCCCTCACCCGGGCGCTCCTGCTCGGGGCGCTCGGCAACGGCGCGGGCGGACCGGGTCAGCGCCCGACGATCGCCGACAACCGGCTGCTCCAGGGCGAGCTGCTGGTGATTCAGACCTACTGTCCCGACGAGGCGGAGGAGTTCCAGCGATTCATCGACGGCCTCGAGACCGCCGACGACGGGAACGCATCGTGAGCGAGGCGATCCCGGAGCGCATCCGCGCGATGATGCCTGCGGCTCGCGGCGAACTCGCCGAGCTCGTCGCGCTCCGCTCGGTCGCCGACCCCCGCCAGTTCCCGCCGGAGGAGTGCGCGAGGGCCGCCGAGTGGGTTCGCGGGCGCTTCGCCGACCTCGGCTTCGCCGACGCCCGCCTCGAGCGCACGCCCGACGGAAGCGACGCGGTCGTCGGCGCCCGCCCGTGCGGCGACGACGACGCGCCGACCGTGCTGCTCTACGCCCACTACGACGTGCAGCCGCCGCTCGACGAGTCCGCGTGGAGGACGCCGCCGTTCGAACTCACCGACGTCGACGGCCGCTGGGCCGGACGCGGGGCGGCGGACTGCAAGGGCAACATCCTCATGCACCTGCTCGCACTCCGCGCACTGGCGGACGAGGTCCCCGTGAACCTGAAGCTCGTGGTCGAGGGCTCCGAGGAGCAGGGCACGGGCGGGCTCGAGCGTTTCGTCGAGGCGCACCCCGACGTGCTCCGCGCCGACGCGATCCTCGTGTGCGACACCGGGAACGCGGCGGTCGGCCGGCCCGCCGCGACGGTCTCGCTGCGCGGGATGGCCAACGTCGTCGTCCGGGTGCGGACCCTCGCGTCGGAGGTGCACTCGGGCATGTTCGGCGGGCCGGCACCGGACGCGCTCGCTGCGCTCATCGCGATCCTCGCCACGCTCCGCGCACCCGACGGGAGCACGACGATCACGGGCCTCGACCGGAGCCGTTCCTGGACCGGCGAACCGTACGACACCGCGCAGTTCCGCGGCGACGCCGGGGTGCTCGACGGCGTCGACCTGCTCGGCGACGGGTCGGTGGCCGACGAACTGTGGGCCCGCCCCGCGGTCACCGTGCTCGGCATCGACTGCCCGCCCGTCGTCGGCTCGACGGCCGCGATCGTGCCCGCGGCCGCGGCACGCCTCAACCTGCGGATCCCGCCCGGCACCGACCCGACGGCCGCACACGACGCCCTCGTCGCGCACCTGCGGGCCGCGACCCCGTGGAATGCGCACGTCGAGGTCGAGACCGAGGCGGTGGGAGCCCCCTTCCGCGCCTCGATCGACGGCCCCGCGTTCCGGACGATGAGCGCGGCGATGGAGCAGGCGTTCGGCACGCCGATGACGACGCTCGGCCAGGGCGGCTCGATCCCGCTGTGCAACGTGTTCGCAGACACCTACCCCGGCGCCGAGATCATCCTGATGGGGGTCGAGGAACCGCTCGCGCTCATCCACGCACCCAACGAGAGCGTCGATCCGCGCGAGATCGAGCGGCTCGCGGTCGCGGAGGCGCTGTTCCTGCGGGCGTACGCGACCGCGCGCTGAGCGCGCCGGCGCCCGCGTGCAACCGACCGGTCAGGTGTCGCGCTCGACGGGCGCGACGTCTTCGCGGTGGTCGTCCTCTCCGCCCGGCGGGAAGTCGAGCCGCCCTGGGCGGCGGCTGAGGCCCACCACGCTCGCGATGAGCCCGCCCCACACGAGCGCGACCGCGAGGACGAGGAAGAACACTGCGGTGGCGGTCACGACCGTCCCCCTTCCGTCGAGGCGCCGGCATCGGCGCGGGAACCGCCCTCGGGCAGCGCCGGCCACGGCCGGAATCCGTCAGGGCTCCGGCGCCATCGGATCGCGGTGAGCACGAACGCCGCGAGCACGAACACGAGCACGGTGCCCCAGCCCATGAGCGCGAGGTACCACGACGGGTACCCCTCGTAGCCGTCGACGATGAGCGTCACGATGCGCGAGACGAGCATGTAGCCGAGCACGATCGGCGCGAGGACGCCGGCGAGCACCGTCCAGATCCCGCCGACGCGGAAGGTCGACACGGCGTTCAGGTGGGAGCGCAGCTCGCTGCCCTTGCGCAGCACCCAGAACGCGAAGACCCCCGCGAGCACAGCGGATGCCACGATGCCGATGTTGTTCGCCCAGTTGTCGACGGTGTCGAGCGCGATGAGCCCGGTCGTGGTCGAGAACAGCAGCACCGAGAGCACCATCGCGACCAGGCCCACGCGGATCGCCGCCTGGCGCGGCGAGAGCCCGAACTTCTCCTGGAAGCCGGCCGAGACCACCTGCAGCACCGACAGCAGCGAGGTGAATCCGGCCATCGCGAGCGACCCGAAGAAGAGGATGCCGAAGATCGGCCCGCCCGGCATCTGCGACACGATCGCGGGGAACGTGATGAACGAGAGGCCGACGCCCGTGAGCCCCTCGAGTTCGGCGACGTCCACACCCTGCTGGAAGGCGAAGAAGCCGAGCGTCGCGAACACCCCGATGCCGGCGAGGATCTCGAACGACGAGTTCGCGAACGCGACGACGAGCCCCGGCGTGGTGAGGTTCGATCGCCGCCTGCGGTACGACGCGTAGGTGATCATGATGCCGAACGCGATCGAGAGCGAGAAGAAGATCTGGCTGTAGGCAGCGATCCACACGTTCGGGTCGGCGAGCGCGGCGAAGTCCGGCGTGAACAGCGCGTTCAGGCCGTCGGCGGCGCCGTCGAGGAACAGCGAGCGGATGACGAGGGCGGCGAATGCGACCACCAGCAGCGGCAGGAAGATCACGTTGATGCGCTGCACGCCGCGCGCGACGCCGAAGGCGAGCACGACGATGACCGCGACCCAGATCAGCACGAGCGGGATCAGCACGGCCGGGACGAACGTGAACGACAGCCCGGGGTCGCTCACCTGGAGGTAGTCGCCGACGAGGAACCCGGCCGTGTCGTCGCCCCAGCGCAGGTCGAAGGAGAACACGAAGTAGCTCGCGGCCCACGCGATGACCACCGTGTAGTAGAGCGCGATGACGAAGCAGATCATCACCTGGAACCAGCCGAGGCTCTCGAGCCACTTCATCCGGCCGCCGCCGAGCCGCCGGAACGCGGTCGGCGCGGACCCGCGGAACCGGTGCCCGATCGCGTAGTCGAGGAACAGGATCGGGATGCCGGCTGTGACGAGTGCGACGAGGTAGGGGATGAGGAACGCCCCGCCGCCGTTCTCGTAGGCCACGCCCGGGAAGCGCCAGATGTTGCCGAGCCCGACCGCCGATCCGATCGCGGCGAGGATGAACCCGACCTGACCCGTCCACTGCTCGCGCGGTTGCGCGCCCGCCACGTGCTCACCTGCGGATGTCGACATCGCCCCCCGGCCCTCCTCGTCGTGCCGCGGCGCCATCGCCTCGGCTCACTCCTGCACCGTACCAACCCCGCGCGGCCCGAGGCGACCGGATGCCAGGGCTCGCGTGAACTCGGCGAAGTCTCGATCGTTCTGGTCGGCGTAGTCGGCCGCGAACGCCGCGACGGCCCGATCGAACCGGTCGGACGCGCCGAGGTACTCGGCGATCGCGACCCGGTCGCCGGCGCGCGCGTGCGCGCGGGCGAGGGTCTGCCCGCACGCCTCCGCGTACAGCACGAGCCCGCGCGGGCGCATCCGTTCGATGTCGGCCGAGCCCTTCCAGTCGTGCAGTTGGCGCAGGTAGAAGTCGCGCACGACGCCGTCCTGCGCGACGATCCGCTGCCACCCGAGGAACAGGTCGCTCGAGGACTGCATGAGCCGCTGGCCCTGCACGACCCGCTCGCCGTGCTGCTCGTACCGGCTCGGCCCGAGGAAGCGCTCGAGCACCGACGCCTCGGCCTGCTTCGCCTGCAGCAGCAACGGGTCGCCGTCGTCGCGGCCGCGGAGCAGCACGACCCACGCGCGCGTGCCGACGCTGCCGACGCCGACGACCTTGCGCGCCATGTGGACGTACTCGAACTCGGAGATCGGATGCCGCGGCAGCCGCAGCGTCGACCGGTACTGCTGCAGGATGCGGCGCATGATGCGCTCGATCTCCTCGGCGTCGGCCCCGACCTCGTCGAGGTCCTCGACGGGCACGATGAGCGGGGGGTCGGCGGTGATCCGCATCCGCCCGTCGGCGTCGACCCCGACGAGCTTGGAGAACGCCCGCACGCTGTCGCGCGCACGCGACCGGTCGAGCATGGCGTCCGTGCGCGCCACCTGGCCCTTGCCGACCCGATTCGCCTCGAGCTCGCGCTGGAGCCGATCCCGGATCTGGTCGGCGTCGAGCCGGTCGTACCAGGCCTCCATGACCCCGGCACGCGCCGCGCTGCGCATCCGCTCGCGGTACGCGCGGACGACGGTGAGGACGACACGCTCGCGTTCGGCGCCGCCGATCCCCCGATGGCGGGCGGCGACCTCGAAGCTCGCCGCGAGCCGCTCGACATCCCACTCCCACGGGCCCGGGAGGGTCTCGTCGAAGTCGTTGATGTCGAACACGAGGTCGCGTTCGACCGACGCGAACACCCCGAAGTTCGACAGGTGCGCGTCACCGCAGATCTGCGTCGTGATGCCCGAGACCGGGGTCTCGGCGAGGTCGGCCGCCATGATGAGGGCGGCCCCGCGGTAGAAGTCGAACGGCGTGCGCGCCATCCGCTCGTACCGGAGCGGGACGAGTTCGGGCACGCGGGTGCGGGCCTGCTCCTCGAGCAGCGCGATCGGGTCGCCCCGGCCGGGCGGCGGCGTCCACCCGGCGTGCGACCTGCGGGGCGCGCGGGCACGCGCGGCACGGCCCGCTCGGGCGCGCGCTGCGAAGTCGTCACGGGGCGCGAGTTCGCCGATGCCGGTGGCATCCGCTTCGGACATCGGCTCGGCGGGCACCGCCGCGCCGTCGAAGCCGACCGGCCCGGTCATCATGCCTCCCCGGAACCCGTGCCGCCGGGGCGCTCGCGGCGGCTGCCCGGCGGTGCACCCGACGGCCGGTCGGGGATCCCGCGGGAGAGCAGCAGCGCGAGCAGCGCGATCGCGATCAGCCCCACGAACGCGGCCCGCAGCGCCTGCACCTGCGCCGATGAGTACGTCTCCTGCAGCGTCGTCGCATCGGCCTCGGACAGGCCCGCATCCTCGCCGATCCCGACGACGGTCGAAGCGGGAACGAGTTCGACGCCGTCGGCGGTCGCCGCCGAAACCGTGCCCTTCACGTCGTCCGGCAGGTCGCTCCGCGCGACCGCACCGGCGAACGACGTCGCCAGGGCGCTGATCAGCATCGAGCCGATGAGCGCGGTCCCGAGCGAGGAGCCGAGGTTCTGGAACACGCCCTGCATGCCCCCGACCTCGCTCGACTTCTCGGGTCCCACGCTCGACATGTTGACGTCGCCGAGCTGCGAGGCGAGCAGCCCGAGTGCGGCTCCGGCGACGAACATGCCGATGCTGAAGGCCACCTGACGCAGCTCCGCGTCGACCGATGCCAGCAGCAGGACGGATGCCGCGACCAGCACGACCTGGCCCACCCGCACGATCCGGCGCGGCGACCAGACCCGGGAGAGCCGGGTTCCGGCGAACGAGAACAGGATGAGCGAGATCGACAGCGGGAAGATCCGCAGCCCCGTCTGCAACGCGTCGAGCCCGAGCGTCATCTGCAGGTAGACGGGCACCATGAAGAAGAGCCCCGCGGTGACGGCGTACTGCGCGCCGAGCGAGGTCAGGCCGCTGCGCAGCCGGTGGATGTGCAGCAGCCGGATGTCGAGGAACGGCGTGCGACCGGAGTCGGCGAGTCGTCGCTGCCGGATCGCGAACCACGCCAGCAGGGCGGCGCCGAGCAGGATCAGCCACGCCGTGAGCGACACGCCGAGCGGCGCGACCTCGACGCCCGCGATCTCGGGCACCTGCAGCGGCGTGATCCACCCCCACGTCTTGCTCTGCAGCATGCCGAACACGACGCCGACCAGGCCCAGCGAGGAGAGCACCACGCTGAGCGGGTCGATCCGCAACGCCTCCGGCCGGTGGCGGTCGACGATGCGTCGCGAGAACAGCACGACGATCGCCATGACGACGACCTCGCCGATGAACACGTACCGCCACGACGCGTACGTCGTCAGGAACCCGCCGATGAGCGGGCCCGCGGCGACCGCGGCACCGGATGCCGCACCGATCATCGCGTACGCGGTCACCCGCGCACGCCCCTCGTAGTTGTCGGCGATGAGCGCCGCGATCGCCGGGATGACCAGCACCGCGCCCATGCCCTCCACGACCGACCAGCCCGCGAACAGCACGACGATGTTCGGCGCGAGCGCAGTCGTCAGCGACCCGAGCGCGTACACGATCGCCCCGATCACGAACGCCCGCAGCCGCCCCCAGAGGTCACCGAGCTTCGCGCCGACGAGCATCAGCGCGGCCATCGTGAGCGTGTAGAACGTGATCGCGGCCTGCATGGCCGACACCGTCGTGCCCAGGTCCTCGACGACCTGCGAGATCGACACGTTCATCACCGTGCTGTCGAGCACCATGACGAACTGCGCCGCGGCGAGCGCGGTGACGACGACCCAGCCCCCGTTCCGAGCGGATGCCTCGGGCAGCGGCGGCACGGCCGCGGCATCCGCTTCAGGCTGCGGTTCGGAAGGGCTCATGGTGGTACCCCTCTCGGTCGAGGACGGCGATGGTCGCCTCGGGCACCTCCACGAAGACGCCGGGCAGGTCGTTGAGGGGTTCGGACACGACGACGTGCGCGGTATCGCCGAACTCGGTGAGTCGATCGGCGTCCGGGTACATGCGTCGCAGCGTCGGGACG
Organism: Agromyces marinus; assembly: GCF_021442325.1. NCBI lineage: Bacteria > Bacillati > Actinomycetota > Actinomycetes > Micrococcales > Microbacteriaceae > Agromyces > Agromyces marinus. Next base: position 3,136,205 of record NZ_CP087879.1, read on the forward strand.
TCGACCGAGTGGAACAGCGTCCGCGACTCGCCCTGCGAGGAGTACCTCAGCGCCCAGATGGTCGCACCGTCGGCGACGGCGATCGTGCCCTGGACGGGGAAGAGGATGCCGTGCTCGCGGCCGACGCGCTCGACGTGGTCGACGGCCGCCGTGAGCGCCCCGACGGGGTCGTCGGCGAGCCCGAACGTGATCGCGAGGTGGAAGAGCACCTCGGAATCGGTGGTGCCGCGCACGTGCGGGTACAGGGACGGGTCGATCGCGAACGCCAGGTCGCGCGCGACCTTCGAGAACTCGGCGAGGAAGCCGTTGTGCATGAACAGCCAGTTCTCCCACCGGAACGGATGGCAGTTCGTGCGCTGGATCGGCGGCCCGGCGGCGGCACGCACGTGGCTGAAGAACAGCGGGCTCTCGACCGCCCGCGTGAGCTCGCGCACGTTGTCGTCGTTCCACGCCGGCTCGATGCTGTGGAACACGGCCGGATGCGTGCCGGCCTCCGACCCGACCGGGTACCAGCCGATGCCGAAGCCGTCGCCGTTGACCGTCTCCGCGCCGAGGGGCGAATCGAGCGACTGGGCGACGAGCGAATGCTTCGCGTCGAGGATCACCGCGGAGGTGCGGAGCGGCTCCCCCGAGTACGCCAACCACCGGCACATGCGCGCCCTCCCCCGGTCGCGGCGCACGTCGCGACCTCACAGCGCGAGTCTGCCCGCGGGTGCAGGCCGTCGCAGGGCCGAAGGTCACCCCTCGGTCGCGGGTGCCTCCTCGGCGGCATCCTCGCCGGCCTCGGCCGGCGGCGGGCACGCGGCGGTCTCGGTCATCCGCTGCACGGCCTGGTCGAACGACCAGGGCAGCTCGACCAGGGGCCGCTCGCGATCCTCGACCGCGGGGGCCTTCGAGGCGATGGATGCCAGGGCGAACGCCGCCTCGCGCACGAACGCCTCCCCAGAGGTCGAGTTGTTCAGCGCCACGACGACGGTCAGGCCGGACGCCGGGTCCGAGTACATCGCGCTGAGCGCTCCGACGGACTCCCCGGCGACCCCGCGCAACGGCCCGTACTGTTGCGCGCCGATCCCCTGCGACTGCCAACCGGGCGCCTCGCCGCCGAACGGCTCGAGCGTCCACACCTTCCGGGCGGTCGCCTCGGTGAACAGCGATCCGGCGGCGTACGCCTCGACGATGGCCTTCGCGTCGGCGAGCGTCGTCCGCGCGCCGGAGTCGGTGCCGCCGATCGAGCTCGACCGCTCCGAGACGTCGACGAGCACCTCGCAGCTCCGCGCGCCTTCGGCGTCGTATCCGGCCGCGTACCCGCCGAGCGCGCCGTCGTATCCGAACCGGTTCTCGGCGGGGATGACGGTGTCCTCCAGCTCGAGCGGTCCGAACACGTACTCCTCGGCCAGGTCGGCCCAGGAGCGCCCGCTGTGCTGCTCGAGTCCCATCGCGAGCAGCAGGATGCCCGTGCCCGACTCGGCCCACGTCGTGCCCGGTTCGCCGTGCTCGTCGGCCGCGAGTCCGCTCGCCACGAGTTCGCCCGCCGGCCAGACCCGCTCGGGGTTGCCGACGAAGAACCGGCGCAACGGGCCGTAGTAGTCGGCGATGCCCGAATCGTGGCGGCAGAGCTGCTCGACCGTCACGCCCTCGAGCCCGGGGATGCCCCGGACGAGGGCGGAGACCGGCTCGTCGAGGCGGAGGTCGCCGCGGTCGACCATTCCCAGCATGATCGCGCAGGTGACCTGCCCCGTCCCGGCCGCCAGTTGGAAGCCGGTGCTCGCGGTGGCCTCGGTCGCTCCGTCGCCGAAGTCGACCGTTCCGGCACCCGTGGTCCAGGTCCCCGACCAGGGCACCCAGACCCCGGCCACCGCGCCGCTCGAACCGCTCAGGCGGACCGCGTCGGCCAGGGCCGCGTCGAGTCGCTCGGCGACCTCGGAGTCCAGGCGCCCCTCGACCTGGCCGTGGTCGACGGCGGGGCTGCCCGCGCTGGTGCACCCGGCCAGGCCGACCAGGGCGCAGGCAGCGGCGACGGTCGCGACGACCAGTCGACGGCGCATCCGCCCTGTTCCTCCAGTCACCGTGCCCCCCGCCGTGTGTCCGGTGCGATTGTAACCCGGCCGGGCTGAGCCGGAGCGGTGCGCTCCGCATCATCGGCGGAGCCGGGTCGCCGAATCCGAAGCAGTGTCCCCCGAACGACGGACTGCCTCCGATCCAATCCGCATGCCGGGGTGCGTCGAACCCCAACCAGCACGGCGCACGCCGCGCCACGACAAGGAGGCATCGCCATGAAGAACTCACCCAACCGGATCGTCGCGACCGTCTTCGGTGCGGTCTACCTGCTCGTCGGCCTGCTCGGCTTCGCCGTGACCGGCGGCGTCGGCTTCATCGCAACGGAGGGCGGGCTGCTGCTCGGCGTCTTCGCCGTCAACCCGCTGCACAACATCGCCCACCTCGCCATCGGTGCGGCGCTGCTCATCGCCGGACTCGCCAACGCCGCCGCGGCGCGCATCGTGAACACGGTCGTCGGCGCGGCCTACCTGCTGCTCGGCGTCATCGGCTTCTTCATCGCGGGCACGCCCGCGAACATCCTCGCGCTGAACACCCCCGACCACTTCCTGCACCTCGCGAGCGCGATCGTGCTGCTGGGGGTCGGCGTGGGTGCCGAGCGCTCGACGCGCATGGCGACGGCATAGGGGGCCGACCATGCACGCACCGGCGACGATGACGCGGACGTGGCCCATGCTCGCCGCGCTCGGCGCGGGCCTCGTGCTCGCGGCACTCGCAGCCGGTGCCGGGGGTGCGCCGCGGATCGTCCTGGCCGGGCTCGGCATCGCCGCGCTCGGCTGGGGCGTCCGCGCGCTGCACCGGGGGCGGGTGGTCGCGCCGCGCGCGACCCTCGCGATCACGGCGCTGCTCATCGCCGCGACGGGGGTCGCGGCATCCGTCGGCGCCCTGCGCACGGTCCCGGGCCTCCCGGTCGCCGTGCTCGTCGTGTTCCTCGCCGTCATCGCGGCGGCAGCCGCCCACGCGGTGCGCTTCGGTGGATCGCGCAGGAGGCGGAGGGCCGTACCGGAACGGGGTGCGGCCCGCAGTCTCGCGGGCCTGGCCGTCGGCGCGATCCTCGTCGCCGCGCTCGCGACGCCCGCGCTCGCGGCGACCGAGGCGGGCCGCTCGGCGGTACCGCACGGCGAGCACGGCGACTCGGCCCCGGGCGGGCACGCTCACTGACCGCGGCCGGGCGCGTCGGGCGATGACGCACCGGCCGTCTCCTCCGCGATCGCCGCTCCGGCCTCTCGCTCCGCGCGCGACATGAACCGCTCCACGTCGCGGTCGACGATGATGTCGCGCGGAGCGAGCGGCCGCGCGAGGTACAGCCCGTCGAGGCTCGTGAGCCGCGACAGCGCGACGTACGTCTGGCCGGGGCTGAACACCCGCGGCCCGAGGTCGACGATCGCCGTGTCGTAGCTCGCGCCCTGCGACTTGTGGATGGTCACGGCCCAGGCCAGGCGCAGCGGGAACTGGGTGAACTCGGCCACGACCTCGCGCTCGAGCTTCTTCGCCCGCTGGTCCCACGAGTAGCGGAACTTCTCCCAGGTCGCCGGCTCGACCTCGTGCTCCTCGCCGTCGACCTCGACGCGCAGCTCGCGATCGAGCGAGGTCACCGTGCCGATGGTGCCGTTGACCCAGCGCGGCCCCTCGCCCCACGTGCCCGTGTCGTTGCGCAGGAACATGACCTGCGCCCCGACCTTGAGCTCGAGCCGTTCGTCGGCCGGGTAGCCGCGACCGCCGAACTCGCCGACGACCTCGGCCTCGTTCGTGAGCGAGTGCCCGGGCAGGCGGTGCAGCGCGGCCCGGTTGATGCGGTTCACGGTCTGGTTCGTGGTGGCGAGCGTGATCGCACCGTGCTCGGGCACGGGCCGTCGCGCGCCGGTGTCGTTCAGCACGCCCGCGATCTCGGCCGTCACCATGCCGTGGCGGACCGCGTTCAGCATGTGCTTGAACGCGTCGTCGTGCTGGCGGTGCACCTCGCCGAGCTCGAAGATCCGCAGGTCCGCCTCGTCCCAGACCTTCGCGTCGAAGAACCACATCGAGCGATACGTGTCGGCGAAGTAGCGCCGTTCGTCGCCCGACCCCGGAACCGGCGCGAGCTGGTACGGATCGCCGAACAGCACGACCTGCACGCCGCCGAACGGCTCGTGCGGCCGCTGGCGCGCCTGCCGGAGCGAGCGATCCATCGCGTCCATCAGGTCGGCGTCGACCATCGACACCTCGTCGACCACGAGCGTGTCCATCGCGTTCAGGATCTTGCGCACGGCGTCGTTCTGCTCGATCTCGCGATCGGCGATGACCCCGATCGGGAGCCGGAAGAGGGAGTGGATGGTCTGGCCGCCGACGTTCAGCGCGGCCACGCCGGTCGGCGCGCAGATCGCGATCTGCTTGCCCGTGTTCCAGTTGAGGTGGTTCAGCAGCGTCGACTTGCCCGTCCCGGCGCGGCCCGTGACGAACACGTGCTCGCGCGTGTGCTCGATCGCCCGGAACACCGCCTCCTGTTCGGCGGTCAGGGTGACGTGCTGCAACGGTCGGCCTTCGTGGGTCGTGGTCGGTCGGGGGCGGATGCCGCGGCGCGGGCGTCTTCACTGTAGACCGCGTGTCCTCCGTGCGTGCCGGGCACGCGGCATCCGTCGATGCCGACGGCACCCCTGTGGAGAAGCCGGGGGCTCGACGGGTGCTGTCTAGACTTGGCCGGGTGAGCAGCACCGTGCGACGCGAGGGTCGCCTGTCGCCGGCCGCGATCGCGGGGTGGTCGGGCCTGACCGTGCTGCTGATCGGTGCGTTCCTCGCCGCGCTGGGCGGCCTGAACCAGAGCCTGTACGGTGCGCCCGCGTTCGTCGAGCGCTACCTCGAGGCGGTCGCGAACGACGACATCCTCACCGCGATGACCACGCCCGGCGTCGAACTCGACGAGGGCCATCTCGCGGCGGCCGGGCTCCCGGAGGACACGTCGAGGGCGATGCTGCGGGCGGGTGTCGTCGAGTCCGGCCCGGAGGACGTGCGGGTGATCTCCGACGTGGCCCACCCCGACGGGTCCCACACCGTGACCGTGAGCTACCGACTCGACACCTCGATCGCCCAGACCGCGTTCGAGGTGAACCCCATCGAGCCGCTCTACGGGGTGCTCCACCGGTGGGAGTTCGCGACCAGTCCGCTGGCCGTCGTCCACGTCACCGCGGCGCACAACCCGCTGTTCACGGTGGGCGCCCTCACCCTCGACACGCGCGCCACGAAGTCGGGCGACGAACTCGCGGCGTTCACGCAGACCGCGCCGTACCTCGCGGTCGCACCCGCCGCGTACGAGTTCGGCTACACGTCGACCCTGCTCGAGGCCGTGCCCTCGCAGGTGCTCGCCGAGCCGGGCGCGGTCGTCGAGGCCACCGTCGACGCGCTGCCCACGGCGGCGTTCGTCGAGCGCGTGCAGACGAACGTCGACGAGTACCTCGAAGACCAGTGCGCATCGCAGCCGGTGCTCCAGCCGGCCGGGTGCCCGTTCGGCGTCACGATCGACGACCGCGTCGTGGGCGAGCCCGTGTGGACCATCGCGGAGTCGCCCGAGGTCACCCTCGTTCCGGGCGACTCCGCGTTCGAGATGCCGCCCACCCCGGGGGTGGCGCACATCTCGGTCGAGATCCAGTCCCTGTTCGACGGCACGTACTCGACGCTCGAGCAGGACGAGGGATTCATGCTCGCGCTCGACGCCACCGTGCGCCCCGACGGTTCGATCTCGATCCAGCTGCGCTGAGCGCGCCCGCCGGTCCACCTCGCGTCGGAATCCGGTTCCGGCCACGGAACCCGCACCTGATGGGGTTCCCACGCCAGAAGGGGATTCCAGCGCGGCGGGCTCAGCGCGCGCCGTCGCGATCGGCGAGCGCCGCGAGCCGGGCGTTGTAGGCCTCGAGCTCGGCCTCCCCCGTTCGGTCGGCGTGCCGGTCGCGCCGCCTGCTCTCCTTCGCATCCGACCGCGACCACTGCACCGCGACCGCGATCGCCAGTGCGACGGTCGGGATCTCGCCGATCGACCAGGCGATGCCGCCGCCGACCTGCTGGTCGGCGAGCGCGTCGATGCCCCACCCCATCGCGCCGTACCAGTCGGCGAGCATGAGGCCCGTGCCCACCATGATCGCCAGGCCGAAGAACGCGTGGAAGGCCATCGTGCCGAGCAGGAGCAGCAGCCGGAACGGATACGGGAGCCGGTACGGCACCGGGTCGATGCCGATCAGCGACTGCACGAACAGGTACCCCGTGATCAGGAAGTGCACGACCATCCACTGGTGGCCGATGACGTGGTCCTCCATCGACCAGCGGAACAGCCCGGAGTAGTAGAACACCCAGAGCGAACCGGCGAACAGCACGGCCGCGACGATCGGGTTGGCGATGACGCCGGCGAACCGGGAGTGGACGGCGAGCAGGATCCACTCGCGCCCGCCGCGGCTGCCGTCCTTGCGGGGGTGGATGGCCCGGGCTGCGAGGGTCACGGGCGCACCCGGGACGAGCAGCACTGGCACCGCCATGGTGAGCATCATGTGCCCGAGCATGTGCGCCGAGAACAGGTACTGCTCGTAGACCGCGACTCCGCCGCTCGTGACCCACGCGAGCAGCACGAGGCCTGCGACCCACAGCACGGTGCGGTAGATCGGCCAGCGGTCGCCGCGTCGCCGGAGCCGGACGGCTCCGGCGACGTAGAAGAAGATGCCGAACCCGCACGCGAGCAGCCACAGCAGGTCGGGACGCCACTCGGTGAGGTAGCTCCAGCCGTCCGGCCACGGCGGCAGGGGCTCGCCGGTGAGGATCTCGGCCGGGGTCCGGGCCAGCCCGCCGGACGTGTCCTCGGTCACGGGCGTGGCGGTCCGGGCGAGCGCCGCGGCGACACCCGACGCGAGACCCATGAACGCGAGCTCGACGACGACGAGGAGCCAGAACGTGCGGGTAGCCGACTGCGTGCCCGTCGCGCCCGGGCGGGCGGTGAGCTTCGCCATCCGCCCGATCATGAAGCGCCGTTGCACGGCGCCGAAGAGTCCGAGCGCGATGAGCGCGGCGACCTTCAAGACCACGAGCACCCCGTACGGGGAGACCAGCTGGTCGAGGGTGCCGATGCGCAGCGCGGCGCTCGCGTACCCCGAGATCGCGACGACGACGAACGCGATGAGCGCCACCGTCGAGTACCGGCCGAGGACGACGACCAGGCGGTCGCCGCCGAGCGCGGGCTTCAGCAGGACGATCGTGATGAGTCCGCCGAGCCATGCGGCGGCGAGCGCGAGGTGCAGCCCGAGCGCGACGACGGCCTCGGTGTGGCCGGACGACCCGGCGGCATGGCCCTGCTGCGCCATCGGCAGGAGTGCCACGAGGGCCAGCGCGGTCACGAAGACGAGCGCGGTGTGGTTGCGGACCGCGAACGCGAGGACGGTCACGGCTGCCGCGATGAGCGTCGTCGCGAGCCACGCCTGCCCGAGTTCGATGGCGGTGACGAACTGGCCGAGCTGCTGGCCGAACCGGTCGGTGAAGGAGAACTCCGCACCCGTGACCAGCGAGAAGGTGAGCACCGTGGTCGCGGCGCTCGCGACGGCCATGACGGCGGCGGATGCCGCGGCCACGTCGAGTGCGAGCCCGAACTCGCGCCGCTTCGGGCTGAGCGCCCACACGGCGAGCACGAGGGCGCCGATCATGCCCGCGGCGCCGAGGTTCACGAAGAGCTTCGCGACGGGCACGCCCCAGCGCGCGACCGGGCCCGGATCCTGGATCGGGTACGGGTCCGCTCCCCCGCCGTACGCGAGTCCGACGGTGGTCGCGATGAGGGCCACGGCGACGAGAGCGGCGGGGCCGAACACGCGGGCGGAACGAGTCACCGTACGAGCCTAGGCGAGTCCGCTGGGCTGTGGGCACGACGAAGGGGCGCACCGGATGGACCGGGCGCCCCTTCGGGAGTCTCGGGTGCGTCGTGCGACGCCGCCGACTACTTCGCGGCGGCCTTGAGCTTCGAGCCCGCGGTGACCTTGACCGAGTTGCCGGCGGCGATCTGGATGGTCTCGCCGGTCTGCGGGTTGCGGCCCGTGCGGGCGGCGCGGTGCGTGCGCTCGACGGCGAGCCAGCCCGGGATCGACACCTTGGTGCCCGAGCCGACGGACTCGGCGAGGGTGTCGAAGAAGCCGTTGAGCACGGCGTCGACGGACGTCTGGCTCTGGCCCGTCGCCGCAGCGATCTTGGCAACGAGCTCCGACTTGTTGAGCGACTTGTCAGCCATGGAATGTCCTCCTCGGACGTTCGCTGTTGGTACAGCTGTCGTGTGGAAACACGGGTATCGATCGTGACGATCTCCCCCGTGGCCGTTCAGGCCGCCTCGAATGTAGCAGAATCCCGCGGAATCACGCGGATTTCCGGGCTTTCTCCGGCGGTTCGCGGTCCCGAACGCACGACGCGGCACCCGCCCCTGCCCCGATCGGGGCGAGAAGCGGATGCCGCGTGCCGGGCGTTCGGACTAGCCGATCACCTGGATGTTCGCTGCCTGAAGACCCTTCGGGCCGCGTTCGGTCTCGAACTCGACCTTCTGGTTCTCCTCCAGGGAGCGGTAGCCACCGCCCTGGATGGCGCTGAAGTGCGCGAAGACGTCGGCGCTGCCGTCGTCCGGAGCGATGAAGCCGAAGCCCTTTTCCGAGTTGAACCACTTGACGGTTCCGGTTGCCATGCTGTGTTTTCCTTCTGTGTTCGTGCCACCGCCCGATTCGGCGGTGGCTGCGCGGCCGTATGGCCGTGCGGGTCCGGGCGCGTACTCCACGCCCGGCGTCTGTGGTCGACGTGCTTACATCATCGCCGACGGAGCTGCCCAGCGATAGGGCAGTCGAATGGATCGCGTGCGGCGAGGCCGACGCGATTGAGGTAGCGGACGACGATGGCGTAGGACTGCGCCATCGTGGCCTCGGTGTACGGAACGCCCGCCGTCCGGCAGTGCTCGCGGACGATCTCGCGCGCCCGCGCGAGGTGCGGCCGCGGCATCGACGGGAACAGGTGGTGCTCGACCTGGTGGTTGAGGCCGCCGTAGAGGGCGGTCGCCCACCACCCGCCGGTGATGTTGCGCGAGGTGAGGACCTGCTTCGAGAGGAAGTCGAGCTTCGCATCGGCCGGGACGATCGGCATGCCCTTGTGGTTGGGCGCGAACGAGGCGCCCATGTAGACGCCGAACACCGCGAGCTGCACGCCGAGGAAGGCGAACGCCATGCCGAGCGGGAGGACCCAGAAGACGGCGGTGAGCACGATCGCGAACCTGAGCGCGATCGAGCCGAGCTCGATCCAGCGCCCGCGGATGGGACGGCGCTCGAAGAGCGATCCGACCGACCGGACGTGGAGGTTCACGCCCTCGAGCGTGAGCAGCGGGAAGAAGAGCCAGCCCTGGCGGCGAGTGATGAACGCCATCACGCCCCGCTGCCGGGCGGCATCCGCCTCGACGAACGAGATCGTGTCGAACTCGATGTCGGGATCCTTGCCGAGCCGGTTCGGGTTGGCGTGGTGGCGGGTGTGCTTGGTCATCCACCACGCGTAGCTGATGCCGACGATGTTGGCGAGCAGGCGCCCGACGCGGTCGTTCGCCGGCCCGGAGGCGAAGACCGCGCGATGCGAGGCCTCGTGCGCGATGAAGGCGAACTGGGTGAGGATGATCCCGAAGGCGGCCGCGATGAGCAGCTGGTACCACGAGTCGCCGAGCAGGATGAATCCGGTGATGGCCCCGGCGAGCGCGAGGGTGAGCCCGATGATCAGGACGAGGTAGAAGACGGGGGTCCGGTTGAGCAGTCCCGTCTCGCGGATGACGCGCGCGACCGCGGTGTAGCTGCCGGTGACGTCGGTGCGGTCGCTTCGGGGCTTCGTCGCCCGGTATCCGCTGTTCGGTGGTACCTGGGAGAGGGTATGTGAGGTGATGCGGTGCTTTCCAGCCGGTCGTCGACTTCCCAGCCGGGTCACGCGGGCGAACGCCCACTGCAGATTGCTGAACAGTACACCATCGTCATGGACGAAGACTGTGTACCGGACGAGCGAAGGGGCGCCCCGCGATGCGGGACGCCCCTTCGAAGCGGGTGAACGCCTACCAGCTCGACTTGGTGATGCCGGGCAGCTCGCCGCGGTGCGCCATGTCACGGAAGCGGACGCGCGAGACGCCGAACTTCGTGAGCACGCCACGGGGGCGGCCGTCGATGGCGTCGCGCGAGCGCACGCGCACCGGCGAGGCGTTGCGGGGCAGCTTCTGCAGGCCGACGCGGGCGGCCTCACGGGCATCGTCGGTCGCGTTCGGGTCGACGAGGGTCTTCTTCAGCTCGGCGCGCTTCGCGGCGTAGCGGTCGACGACCACCTTGCGCTGCTCGTTGCGCGCGATCTTGCTCTTCTTGGCCATGTCTTAGCGCTCCTCTCGGAAGTCGACGTGCTTGCGCACCACGGGGTCGTACTTCTTGAGCACGAGACGGTCGGGGTTGTTGCGACGGTTCTTGCGGGTCACGTAGGTGTACCCGGTGCCGGCCGTCGAACGGAGCTTGATGATCGGACGGATGTCCTGCTGCTTCGCCATTAGAGCTTCACCCCACGAGCCTGGATGTCCTTGATGACGGCCTCGATGCCACGGGCGTCGATCACCTTGATGCCCTTGGCGGACACGTTCAGGGTGACCTTACGGCGAAGCGACGGCACGTAGTAGGTCTTCTTCTGCACGTTCGGGTCGAAGCGGCGCTTCGTCCGGCGGTGCGAGTGCGAGATGTTGTGTCCGAAGCCGGGGACGGCTCCGGTCACCTGGCACACTGCTGCCATTGGTCTTTCCTCCAATACCGAGGGGCCGGACGGCCCCTCCCAAGGTCTCTTGTCTGCAGGCGGATCCCCTCCGCGCGAGCGGGAGATACAGGGGATTCGTCCACGGTCCGGGCGGTGGAAGCGCCCAGCCAAACGTCGATCTTACCAGACCGGCCGGTGGCGGCCGAAATCAGGCGGATGCCGCGACACGCGCGGCACGCGGCATCCGCTCGCTCAGCCCTTCGGGATCGTGCGGCGCGACAGCAGCGCCGCGACCAGGAAGCAGACCCCGCCGAGGAGCGTGCCGAGGTTCGCCCAGAGCAGGTTCACGTACGTGCCCGTGTCGGGCAGCACGTACGCCCCGATCGCCGAGAGGCCGAAGAGCACCGAGCCGACCATGTTCAGCCAGGTGCCGTGCCAGGTGCGCGCATCCGTGTCCCAGAGCTCGCCCCGCTCGTGGGTCGCGGCCATGGCCAGCGCGCTCGAGACCAGGAACGCGATCGAGCCGAACGCGTCCGGGCGCCAGCCGACGCCCATCCGGGTCGGTTCGGCGATCGCGCCGAGCAGCGCGACCAGTGTGCTCCAGTTGAAGAAGAGGGTGCCGGCGAACTGGACGGCCGACGCCCACCAGTCGTTGCGGTCCGCGCGCGAGACGCCGCGCCGCGGCAGGTGGCGGCCGCTGAGGCCCAACTGGATCAACGCGGCGAGCGTGAAGAAGATCGAACCGACGAAGAACGTGACGCCGACCCCGACGGGGCCCGCCCACTCCGCGTAGTTCGGGACCGCGCCGACGATGAAGCAGAGGGAGCCGGCGATGAATCCCCACGCCTCGCGGCGCAGGCGTCGCACCGTCGGCACCTCCCGGCGGGTGGTCTCGACCACGTCGCCTCCCTGCTCAGTGGTGGAAGGTCTTGACGAGGCCCTCGTGCGGCATCGGACCGTCGAGGCCGTCGAGGAACTCGGTCTCCTCGCGGATGTCGCGCAGCAGGTCCTCGGCCAGGTCGCGGCTCAGCCCGTTCCGGCACACGATGCGCATGACGGTCTGCTCGGACTGGTCGCCGGAGAGCGGATAGGCCGGGACGAGCCAGCCCTTGATCCGGAGCCGCTCGGAGAGGTGGTACAGCGTCCACTTGTCGGTGTGGCCGGGCCTCAAGCGCCAGGCGAAGACCGGGATGTCGCGGCCGTCGGTGAGGAGCTCGTACGCGTCGAGCGCGGCGATCTCGCCGGAGAGGAACACCGCGACGTCCTGCGACGCCTGCTGGATCGCGCGGTACCCCTCGCGGCCGAGCCGAAGAAACCGGTAGTACTGCAGCAGCACCTGCGCACCGGGTCGCGAGAAGTTGATCGCGAACGTCGGCATCGACCCCCCGAGGTAGCTCACCCGGAACACGAGGTCCTCGGGCAGCGCGGCGGTGTTCCGCCACACCACCCAACCGACGCCCGGGTAGACGAGCCCGTACTTGTGGCCCGACGTGTTGATCGACTGCACCCGCTCGACGCGGAAGTCCCACTCGAGATCGGGCTGCAGGAACGGCGCGACCATCGCGCCCGAGGCGCCGTCGACGTGGATCGGGATGTCGAGGCCGGTCGCAGCCTGGATCTCGTCGAGCTTCGCGGCGACCTTCGTCACGGGCTCGTACGAGCCCGTGTAGGTGACGCCCATGATCACGACGACGCCGATCGTGTTCTCGTCGACCACGTCCTCGAGCCCGGTGCCGTCCATGAGCGGGTGCTCGTCGCTCGTGTCGATGAACCGCATCTCGATGTCGAAGAAGTTGCAGAACTTCTCCCAGCACACCTGCACGGCGCTCGACATGATCAGGTTCGGCGTCTCGGTCGACTTCCCCGCCGCACGACGCGCGTGCTGCCAGCGCCGCTTCAGGGCGAGCCCGCCGAGCATGCACGCCTCGGACGAGCCGATGGTCGACGTGCCGATCGCGTCATCCGGGTCCGGCGCGTTCCAGAGATCGGCGAGGATCCGCCAGCAGTACTCCTCGATCGCCGCAGTCGCCGGGTACTCGTCCTTGTCGATCATGTTCTTGTCGAACGCGTCGTGGTACAGCCGATCGCCGTGCTCGTCCATCCACGTCGTCACGAACGTCGCCAGGTTCAGGCGCGCGTTGCCGTCGAGCATCGACTCGTCGTGGATGATGCGGTACGCCGTCTCGGGCAGCATCTCGCCGTCCGGGATCCGCGTGTACCTCGCGGTGGTCGCCTCGCCGGCCCGCGTGAACGTCGGCTCGAGCTCGTCGTCGTGATGCATGGTCCCCCTCCAGCCCTCGCGCCCGAACCTAGCGCCGACGCGGCCCGGCCGCGTCACCCGTTCTGGGTGAGATGGTGGAGACGACGGATGCCGCGGGCCCGAGGGCACCGCGGCATCCGCTCTTCGCTGCCGGGACGGGCCGTCGGGCCCGACCGAGCGCGAATCAGGAGGTCAGCGAGTCGACGTACTCCTGGTTGTCGGCGATCCACTGCTCCACGATGGGGCCGTAGTCGTCGCTGTCGTTCTCGTTGAACATGACGTTCTCGAGCGAGTAGAGCAGCTCGCTGTCCATCTTGAAGCCCTTGAGCCAGCCGGAGAGCGTCGGGAAGTTCTCCTCGAAGCTCTTGCCGCCGAAGGAGTGGATGCCCTCGGCGTCGCCGAGCATGTTCTCGGGGTCCTCGAGGTCCTTGATCGGGAACGCGTCGTACGCCCAGTGCGGGCGCCACAGCGTCACGGCGATGTTCTCGCCGCCGTCGGTCGCTGCGGTCAGCTCGGCCAGCATCGCCGGGGTCGACGAGGTGAGGTACTCCATGCCCTCGAGCCCGTAGGTCGGGATGACGCTCTCGGTGGTGACCCGGTTCAGGCCCGAGCCGGGCTCGATGCCGATGAGGCGGTTCTCGAACGCGTCGGCGTTCGCGGCGAGGTCGGCGAGCGAGTCGACCGGGGCGTCCTCGTTCACGGCGATGGTGAGCTTGGCGTCCTCGTTCCAGGCGCCGAGGTCGACGAGGTCGTCGCCGTACTCGTCGATGTAGTCCTGGTGGGTGATGGGCAGCCAGGTGTCGAGGACCACGTCGTAGTCGTCGGTCGAGAGACCCGAGTAGACGGGCGCGACGTCGGCGTACTCGAGCTCGACGTCGTAGCCTTCGCCCTCGAGCACGGCCTTCCAGAGCTCGCTCGCAGCGATGCCCTCGTCCCAGCCGTTGAACACGGCGATGGTGACGTCCTTGCGGTCGCCGTTCTCGAGCGTCTCGGCGTCGCCGCCGGAGGTCGAGCAGCCCGACAGCACGAGTGCCGCGGCGCCTCCGAGGGCGAGAGTGGAGATCAGGTGACGCTTGGTCATTGCAGGGTGTTCCTTTCCTCCCGTGTGCTGTGGCACGGGTGTTGGGGATGTTCCGCGCGGGGGTTGCGCGGGTCCGGGGGCGGCGGATGCCGCGTCCCGGGCATGCCGGGCATCGCCGTGCCGCAGGGCGGTCGTGCGATGACCGGATGGTCTGGTTACTTCGAGCCGACTGGCGCCGTGGCTGCCGAGTGCTTCACGGGCAGGCCCGTGCCGCCGGTCTCGGCGAGATCGGTCGTCTTCGAGGCATCCGTCGCCTTCGCGGGCTCCGAGCCCCGCCGGAACAGGCGGCGCCGGCCCGTGCCGAGCGCCCCGGTGATCCGGTCGAGCACGATCGCGAGGATCACGACCGACAGGCCCGCCTCGAAGCCGAGGCCCACGTCGATGCGCGTGAGCGACTGCACGACCTGGCCGCCGAGGCCGCCCGCGCCGACCATGCCGGCGATGACGACCATCGACAGCGAGAGCATGATGACCTGGTTGACACCGGCCATGATGCTCGGCATCGCGAGCGGAAGCTGGATCTGGCGGAGGATCCGCGCGGGCGACGAGCCGAACGCCTGGCCGGCCTCGACGACCTCGCGGTCGACGCCGCGGATGCCGAGCTCGGTCAGCCGCACGCCCGGAGCCATCGCGAACACGATGGTCGCGACGATGCCGGGAACGACGCCGACGCGGAACAGGATGAGTGCGGGGATCAGGTAGACGAAGGCGGGCATCGTCTGCATGAAGTCGAGGATGGGGCGGATGACGCGGCTTGCGAGGTCGTTGCGTGCCGCGAGGATGCCGAGCGGGATGGCGATCGCGACCGCGATCGCACTCGAGACGAGCACCAGCGCGAGGCTGTCCATCGCGTTGTCCCACTGGTCGACGCCCACGATCACCAGGAGGCCCAGCGCCGTGCCGATCGCGAGCTTCCAGCCCTTCGCGAGCCACGCGATGGCCGCGATCACGGCGATCACCGCCCAGAACGGCGGTGCGGAGAGCACGAAGTCGACGGCGCCGTAGAACCCGGCGAAGATGGCGCGGATGACGGCGAAGAGGCCGTCGAGCGCATCGGTCAGGACGTCGATCGCCGACTCGACGATCGTGCCCAGGGGCAGGCGGAAGTCGTTCATGCGCGGCTCCCCTCGTCGGCGGCGGAGACGGGTTCGGGTTCGGACCCGCCCGGCTCGGTGTTGCGGAGGGTCTCCGTGATGACGTCGACCGGCACGGTCGCCGGCGGGTCGACCGCGGGGAACTCGCCGGTCGTCGCGACGTTGCCGAGCGCGGCGAGCAGCGTCACCCGCGGCACGACGCCGAGCAGGCGCCGCTCGTCGTCGACCACGGCGAGCGGAAGCTCCTGCTCGACCGAGCTCTCGAAGAGCTCCGAGAGGTACACGTCGGGGCCAACGGTCGCGATGTCGTCGCGGACCGCGTCGTCGAGCCTGCGCGCTCCGCGCTGCACGAGACGCAGGACCTCGCGGTCGTGCGCCACGCCCAGCAGGCGACGACCGGGCGCGACGACGAAGACCGTCGAGGTCTGCTGGTCGCGCATGATGCGCAGCGCCGCACGGGGTCCGGCCGACGACGACACGATCGCGCGCGGCGACTCCATGACGTTGCCCGCCGTGAGCACGCGGGCCCGGTCGACGTCCTGGACGAACTGGGCGACGTAGTCGTCGGCCGGGTCCGTGAGGATCTCCTCGGCCGTCCCGAGCTGCACGATGCGGCCGTCCCGCATGACCGCGATGCGGTCGCCGAGGAACATCGCCTCGTTCAGGTCGTGCGTGATGAAGACGATGGTCTTGCCGAGCTCCTGCTGGAGCTCGACGAGCTGCTCCTGCATCTCGCGGCGGATGAGCGGGTCGAGCGCCGAGAAGGCCTCGTCCATGAGCAGGATGTCGGTGTCCGCCGCGAGTGCGCGGGCGAGCCCGACGCGCTGCTGCATGCCGCCCGAGAGCTCGGAGGGCCGCTTGTCGCCCCACCCGCCGAGGCCGACGCGCTGGAGGACGCGCTCGGCGCGCTCGCGACGCTCCTCGGCAGGGACGCCCTGGATCTCCAGGCCGTACGCCGCGTTGTCGAGCACGCTCCGGTGCGGCAGCAGTGCGAAGTGCTGGAAGACCATCGACACGTGGTCGCGGCGGATGGCGCGGAGGCGCTTCGGCGACACGCCCGTGATGCGCTCCCCCATGACCGTGACCGACCCCGAGGTGGGCTCGAGCAGGCCGTTGAGCATGCGGATGAGGGTCGACTTGCCGGAGCCCGACAGGCCCATGACGACGAAGATCTCGCCCCGGCGGACGTCGAACTCGGCGTCGACGACCGCGGCGGTGCCGAGGTGGGCGACATCGGCGCGCGAGGCGCCGGAGCGGAGCTTCTGCAGCGCCTCGGCGGGGCGCTTGCCGAAGAAGCGGGTGAGCGAGCGGACCTCGATCGCGGGTGCTGCGCGGCGGGCGGTCTCCGCGGCACGCTCGGCGACGGGGTCGAGTTCGGGTTCGGGTTCGGTTGTGGTCTCGGGGTCGATTGCGGGCGATTCGAGCATGTGGTTGGGGGAACTCCGAGGCGCGCTCGGACGCCGGCCCGGGTGCTGTGCGGCCGGCAGGCAGGAGCGTGCTCGTGGTCACGGCCGGGTTCTCGCGATCCGGGAGACGGGCTCGAGCCGCGGTGCGTGCTGTGCCACCGGGGCGAACACCGAATCCAGCGCGCCCGGCCATCCGGGCCGGACACCACGCGGAGAACCGTACGACCCCGTTCGGAATCACGGGACGAGCCGTGGCGACCGGGGGCGCGGACTAGGTGGTCTGGTCCGAAGCGGACCGTCCTCCACCGTATCGGCGCCCCGGACAGGGCACAAATCGCCTGCACTGAATTCGCACTGATCAGGGGTTTCAGCGCGCTTGATCGGTCGTCAGCACCAGGATGGGCGCCCGCCGCCCAGGCGTGCGAGCGTTTCGCCCGTCGCGATGTCGACCAGCGCGGTCGTCTCGGGTCCGCCCGTCGACGATGCCGCGGTGACGGCGGCGGTACGCCCGTTCGGCGACGGGCACACGTCCGTGACATCCGTTCCCGGCTCGGATGCGAACAGCACGCGCGAACCGCTTCCGTCCACGTACGCCACGACCCGGGTGGGCCGGTCGGCATCGACCAGCAGGACGTCGACGAGGTGCGCGCCGTCGGCGTCGAGCGGGACGAGCCTGCCCGGGATCGCGCCGTCGGGCAGCGCGGCCGACGGCACGTCGACCCGGCGAGCCGCCCCGGTGGCCAGGTCCAGCACGGTCGTGCCATCCGGGTCGGCCACCACCGCGGCCGAACGCCCGGGGAGCACGCCCCGCAGTTCGGCGTGCACGCCGAGGTGCGTGAACCCACCCGACCCGGCGTCCACGATGCCGACGCCGCCGTCGCGCAGGTGGACCACGAGCGACGCGCCGCCCGGCACCCACAGGGCATCGACCACGTCGAGCGGGTCCCCTGCCGCGTCGGTCACGTCGACGGGAGCCGACGCCGCCGCCCCCGCCAGCTTCAGGACCCTGAGCCGGCCCGGCGCGTTCGCCCCGCGTTCGGCGGACTCGATCCACGCGACCGTGGCCGACGTCGGCGAACCCGTCAGGCGACGCACCGTCGCCGCGCCGTGCAACGGCAGCCGTGCGGGTTCGTCCTGACCTGGTGCCGCGAACGCCAACGTCAGGGCGCCCGCAGCGTCGGCCTCGAGCGCGACGACCACCTCGGCCGCGAGCGCCACGCGCTGGATCCGCTCGGCACGGTGCACGGCCTCGGGCGATGTCGCCGAGGCCGTCGTCCGCTTGACCAGGTCGGGACCGGTCGGATCGCGTTCGAGCAGCAGCAGGCCCAGAGCTGGGGTCTCGAAGTCCGCATCGGCCCTCGAGCTCGCTCCGGTGGATGCCGCGACCTCCACCTCGACCCGGTAGCGGGCGCCGTCCGCCAGCGGTTCCGCGAACCGCACCTCCACGATCCGGTCCGCCACGTCGACCTCGACCGGTGCGAGCGGCTCGGTCCGGATCTCGTCGACCGAATCGACCGGACGATCGAACCGGAACCGGACCATCGCTCCCGCCGCGGCCGACGCCTGGTCGACGGCCAGCACGGTGTCGAGCACGCGCGGTCCCCGTGCCGTTCCGGCGACCGTCGCCGCGGCACCGACCGTCGCGAGCACGCAGAGCAGCGCGGCCGCCGTCAGTCGGAACGAACGGCGGGCGCGTCGGCCGTTCCCCGGGCGATCGCGCGCCTGCTCGTGCCCGCGCTCGTGCCCGTGCTCAGCGGACATACGGGTCCTCGGGTGCCGGGATCGGCTCGACCGAGGTCGCCTCGATCACCGGGGCCCGGCCCGGCTCCGCGCGTGCGCCGAAGACGCCCGCGACGCTGACCCACTCCCCCTCGGCCAGCCTCGAACGCCAACCGGACAGCGACACCTCCACGCCGACCGGTTGCGCGTCGATCGCGCAGTGCGTGATCGCGAACCGGGTCAACACGAACCCGTCCTCGCCCAGTTCGTCCGACGGCATCGCGAAGCCGATGAGCGCCTCGGGCGGCGCCAGCGCGCCCGGATCCGCGCCCGACGCGACGACCGAGGCCCAGTCGCGCACGGTGAACTCCGACGAGTCCGCACCGACCGCGTCGGCGGGGTCGCCTGCGAGCAGGGCGGGAGCGACATCCGTCACCCGGTCTGCGGCGAGCGCCGGCGAGAGCGCGGCCGGCGGGAGGACGAGCATGCCCACCGCGAGCACTCCGACCGCGGCGAGGCTCGACGCGGCCCTGCGTCCCGAACCGGGCTCGCGTGCGGCGGCCCCCCGCCCGCGTCGCTCGTCGGTCGCGCAGGCGACCGCCACGAGCACTCCCCCGAGCACGGCCATCACCACGGCGAACGGCACGTGAGCCGGGTGGACGTACAGGGTCATCCGCCCGGTCGCCGCCAACCACACGATCGAGACCACCCCGATCGCGACGAGTGCGACGCCGCCCCATCGGGCCGCGAACTCACGCAAGCGCGTTCACCCCCGCTCCGAGTGCGAAGCACGCGGCGGCGACGACCGCGGTGACCAGTGCGAGCGTGCGGGCCGTGAAGGTCGTGCGCATGAGGGCGAGCATCTTCACGTCGATCATCGGGCCGAAGACCAGGAAGGCCACGATGCCGCCGGGCAGGAACGCGCCGGCGAACGGGAGGATGAAGAACGCGTCGACGTTCGAGCAGATCGAGACGACGAAGGCGAGCGCCATGAGCACGAGCACCGACAGCAGCGCGTTCTGCCCGAGGTCGACCAGCACGCCGCGCGGCACGGCGACCTGGATCGCGCCGGCGATCGCGCAGCCGACGACGAGGGCGGGCATGACGGCCCCGGACTCCTCGCGGAACATCCGCCCGGCGCGCGTGAGTCGCGAGGCGGGCGCCCCGTGATCGTGCCCCGCGGCACCGTGGTCGTGGCCGGTGGCCCCGTGGTCGTGCCCGGTGGCCCCGTGGTCGTGGCCGGATGCCGCGACCCGCTCGGGCACGAGCATCCGCCGCGGATCGGGGTGCCTCGCGAGCAGCCATCCGACGAGGTTCGCGATCGCGAACCCGCCGATGATGCGCCAGAGCAGGATCCCGTCCTCCCACCCGAACACCTGCCACGTCACGACGATGGTCACCGGGTTCAGGATCGGGGCGGCGAGGAGGAAGGTCATCGCCTCGGGCACCGAGAGGCCGCGCATGAGCAGGCCGCGCGTCATGGGCACGTTGCCGCACTCGCAGACCGGCAGCACGACCCCGAGCAGCGACAGGATCGCCCGCCGCACCGCGGGCCGACGCGGCAGGCGCGCGAGGATCCGCTCGGTGGGCAGGTACACGCGCACCGCGATGGCCAGCGCGATGCCGAGGATCACGAACGGGATGCTCTCCAGCAGCACGCTCAGCGCGAGGGTGATCCCGTCCTGCAGGCCGCCCTCGGGGAGCGCAGCGGACTCGGGTGCCAGCACGCGCACCGTGACCAGCGCACCGAGGAGCGCCATCGCGGCGAGCAGGCCCGGCGCGACGGCCCGGGCTGGGGTGGGTCGCGCCTGCGGGCCGTCGCCGCGTGCGGGTGCGATGGTCACCGGCGCGTGCTCATCCGCCGAGGCGTGCGCTGCACTCGGCGCAGAAGCCGAACACGTCGACCACGTGCGCCGCACGCGTGAATCCGTGCTCGGCCGCCTGGCGCCCGGCCCACTCCTCGACCTCGTCCGCGCCGATCTCGACGGTGAGCCCGCACGAGCGGCAGATCAGGTGGTGGTGGTGACCGGTGCTGCACGCCCGGTAGAGCGACTCGCCCTCCGGCGACTGCAGCGAGTCGGCGTCGCCGCTCGCGGCGAGGTCGCCGAGGGCGCGGTACACGGTCGCGAGGCCGATGGGCGATCCCCCAGCGTGCAGCGCGGAGTGCAGCGCCTGCGCGCTGATGAATCCGTCGGTGCCGTCGAGCGCCTCGCGCACCGCCTCGCGCTGCCAGGTGTTCCGTTTCATGCGATCCGTGCGTCCTCTGCGGTCTCCACCGGTATGGGGGCTCGCCTCGAGGGTAGCCGCCGCAACTGGGAACCGAGGAGCGCGATGAGCAGGAAGCCGGTCGCCGCGAGCGCGATCGCCGGGCCCGCCGCGACGGCGGCCGCCCGGGAGACGAGCACCCCGATGACGCCAGAGGCCGCGCCGATCACCGGCGCGGCGAGCAGCACGCCGCGGTAGGTGGGCACGACCGCCTTCGCCGCTGCCGCCGGCGCGGCGATGAGCGCGATGGCGAGGATCGCCCCGACCGCGGGCAGCGAGCTGACGACGGATGCCGCCGTGAGGCCGAGCACGAGCACCTCGACGGGCCATTCGCGGAAGCCGGCGGCGCGGAACCCCGCGGGGTCGAAGGTCGAGAACACGATGCGGGGCCCGAAGGCGACCACGAGGGCGACGGATGCCACGAGCACGACAGCCGCGAGTGCGATGTCCTGTTCGGTGACGGTCAGGATCGAGCCGACGAGGATCGACTCGGGGTGCACGGGGAGCCCGGGGATCACCGCCTGCAGGATCGCCCCGGCGGCGAAGCCGCCCGTGAGCACGATCCCGGCCGCGACCTGGGCGCCCTGCCTGCGGACGCGGGCGATGGCCGCCATGACGGCGACGATGACGACGGATGCCACGGCCGCGCCGAGCGGCACGCTGAACCCGAGTGCCGCGGCGAGGACCGCGCCCGGGTAGGTGGCGTGCGTGAGCGCCTGCGCGAAGAACGTCCGCCGACGCAGGACGACGAGCGCGCCGACGAAGCCGGACCCGGCGCCGATCACGACGGCGGCGAGCAGGGCACGTTCGAAGTAGCCCATCAGTGCGCCCCCGCCTTCGCCGTCGCCGCGACGCGGTCGCGGATGAGGCGCGCCGCGAGCATGACGGCGTAGATCCCGACGAACACGGCCACGACCGTCGCCCCGGCGGGCACGTCGACGCCTGCGCCGACCGAGATGCCGAACCCGACCGCGAGGCCGAGCCAGGCGCTCACGGCACCGACGAGCGCGGCGACGGGGAACAGCAGCCAGAGCCGATGCGTCGCGAGCCGCGCTGCGGCGCCCGGGACGATGAGCAGGGCCAGCACGAGCAGCGTGCCGACCGTGCTCGCGCCGGCGACGACGACCAGCGCGATGGCGCAGTTGAGCACGAGGTCGAGCACGATGCCGCGGTCGCCCGCGGCGCGGCTGCCGCCCGGGTCGAACGCTCGGAACACCTGCTGCTTGAGCGTGAGGGCCACGGCCGCCGCGGCCACCAGCGACACGATCACGAGCGGCACGACGTCGCCCGGTGCGATGGTCAGGACCCGGCCGAACAGCAGCGCCTCGAGCTCGCCCGCGTAGTCGTCGCTGCGCGAGACGACGATCACGCCGACGCTGAAGGTCGCGGTGAGCACGACCGCGACGGCCGCGTCGGAGGTCACCCCGACGCGCACGAAGAGCGTGAGGAGCACGGCGCCGATGAGCGCGGCGATCGCGGCGCCCGGCACGAGGCCCGCGGTGCCGCCGACCGCGAGGCCGATCGCGAGTCCGGGGAAGACCGCGTGGGTCAGGCCGTCGCTGACGAACTCGAGTCCGC
The DNA here is from genome assembly GCF_021442325.1 of Agromyces marinus. Taxonomy (NCBI): domain Bacteria; kingdom Bacillati; phylum Actinomycetota; class Actinomycetes; order Micrococcales; family Microbacteriaceae; genus Agromyces; species Agromyces marinus. Next base: position 3,158,393 of record NZ_CP087879.1, read on the forward strand.
GCAGGTTCACGAGGACGCCGACGATTCCGGCGACGATCGAGAGCACGAGCAGGACGAGCAGCGCACGGCCCATGAACGGCAGTGCGAAGGCGCCGAAGAGCATGTCGCCGACGCTCATCGCACTCGTCCGTGCCGCGCGCATGCCGTGGGCGGCATCAATGCCCCTCGTGGTCGGGCACGACGAGCGTGTGCTCGTCGATCTCGACGCCGACGCCCTCGAAGCACTCCTGGACGTGCTCGAGCGTGAGCATCTCTTCGACGGGACCGCAGCCGACCTGCCGGCCGTTGAGCAGCAGGACCGTGTCGCAGACCTCGCGCGCCAGCTCGAGGTCGTGCGTCGAGACGATGATCGCGACGCCGCGGGCCTTGAGCTGCCGGACGGTCTCGAGCAGTGCGTCGCGGTTGGTCTGGTCGAGCCCGTTGAACGGCTCGTCGAGCAGCAGGAACGCGGGCTCGGAGGCGAGCGCGCGCGCCAGCAGTCCGCGCTGCCGCTGGCCGCCGGAGAGGTCTCCGAACGGAGTGCGCGCCCGGTCGGCGAGGCCAACGGTGCCGAGTGCGCCGCGCACGACCTGCCGGTCGTGCCGGCCGGGCCAGCGGAGCAGGCCGAGTCGGCGGTACCTGCCCTGCATGACGACCTGCTCCAGGCTGATCGGGAAGTCGGGGTCGATCTCCGCGGTCTGCGGCAGGAACCCGATCATGCCGTCAGCGGCATCCGTATCGCCGCCGATGCGCATCTCCCCATCGACGAGGGGCACGAGCCCGAGGATGCCGCGCAGCAGGGTCGACTTGCCGGCTCCGTTCGGCCCGATGAGCGCGACCGCCTCGCCGGGCGCGACCTCGAGTCGCACGCCCGAGATGCCGGCGCCGCCCGGGTGGCGGAACGCGGCATCCGCGAGGGCGAGCACGGCGGTCATGCCGTCATCCTTGCAGCACGGCCGGGAGCTCGGAAGGCTCGACGCCCCACGACTGCAGGATCAGGCGCGTGTTGTGGATCTGGCTGCCGAGGTAGGTCTCGCCGTCGGTGCCCGGGCGACCGAGCGAGTCGCCGTAGAGCGCTTCGTCGCCCGCGTACACCTCGACGCCGGCCTCGGCGGCGATGGTCTCGGCGGTCTTGGACGAGATCGACGCCTCCGAGAAGACCGCGTGCACGCCCGTCTCCCGGATCCGCTCGACGAGTTCGTCGATCTCGGCGGCGCTCGGCTCGGCGTTGTCGTCGAAGCTCGGGATCACGCTTCCGACGAAGGTGATGTCGTACGCGTGGAGGAAGTAGGTGTACGCGTCGTGGTTGGTCACGAGCAGGCGCTCGTCGACGGGGACCTGCTCGACGTTGGCGGCGATCCACTCGTCGAGCGCGTCGAGCTCGGCGACGTAGTCGGCGGTGTTCGCGTCGACGGCTGCCGCGTCGAGACCGGGGACGTCCGCGAGCCCCGCGGCGATGTTCAGGGCCATGCGCTCGGCCAGCGCCGGGTCGGTCCAGATGTGGGGGTTCCCGCCGGAGTGGTCGTGCTCCTCGTCGTGGTCGTGAGCGTGGTCGTCGTGAGCGTGGTCGTCGTGGTCGGACTCCCCCGCCTCCCCGGCTCCGTCTGTGCCGTGGTCGTGATCGTGGTCGTGATCGTGGTGCTCGGCGTCGGTGGCCTCCAGCTCGATCCCGGTGCTCGCGTCCACGAGCACGCCGTCGAACCCGGACGCGGCGACGGCGTCGTCGAGCCACTCCTCGAGTCCGGCGCCGTTCACGACGAGCGCGTCGGCGGACCCCAGCGCGAGCAGTTGCGCGGCCGACGGGTCGAACGCGTGCGCGCTCTGGCCCGGTGCGAGCAGGCCGGTCACCTCGGCGCCGTCCCCCACGATCCGCCCGGCGAAGTCGGCGACCTGGGTCGTCGTCGCGACGATCTGCACGCCGTCGCCGCCGGCGCCGTCGCCGGGGGCGGCGCATCCGGCGAGCAGGGCGATGGACGACACGGAGAGAGCGAGCGCGGGGATCGTGGCGCGACGGGTCGGAGTGCGGGGCATGTCCACGAGCGTACGTTTTATTGATAATGATTGTCAACACCATCTAGGAGACGCCGCGGCGAGACGGACGTCGCTCGCGGAAACAGGGCTATCGCTCGTCGGTCGTCCGTGCGAGAGTGTCAGCCGTGGAAACCGCCACGAGCCCGATAACCCTGCACCCGTTCACCCTCGCCGACGCCGAGCGACTGCTCGGCGGAGACGTCGACCCTCTCGACGGCTGGGAGGGCGGATACTCGTTCACCGATGAGCCCGAACTGCTCGCCGAGTACATCCGCGCCGTTCGCGAGGACGGCGACCCGGCCCCCTTCGGCCCCTATCTCGTGCGCCGGGTCGACGACGACGCCCGCGAAGGCGCCGCCATCGGGGGAGTGAACCTGTTCGGCCCGCCCGACGAGCGGGGTGCCGTCGAGTTCGCCTTCGGCCTCGTCCCCGCCGCCCGCGGCGAGGGGCTCGCACGCCACGTCGTCGAGGCTGCCCTCGACGTACTCCGCGACGCCGGCGTCTCGACCGCCCGAGCGGAATGCGAGATCGCGAACCTCCCGGCCCGCCGAACGCTCGAGCAGGCCGGGCTCGTCGAGGTCGCGCGCGTCGACGGCTCGGTCCTGCTCGAAGCGCGGCTCTAGGCCTCATCGGCGCGGTGAGCCCGACCTGTCGGCGACCACCGCGCTGTACGGTGAACGTGTGCCTCCGCGCCGCAGGTTCCCCGCCACGCGATCGGCTGCGGCCGCCGCGCGATATGCGAAGCGACGCAAGCGGCGGCTGGCCGCCGTGGACAACGACCTCACCGACGAGCAGTGGACCGCGCTCCGCGAAGCCTGGGCCGGCTGTGCCTACTGCCGGGCCGCAGACGTCCCCCTGCAACGCGACTGCATCCAGCCGGTCTCCCGGGGTGGCCGCTACACCTTCGAGAACGTGGTTCCCGCCTGCGCGTCATGCAACGCCAGCAAGCACAACGGCGAGGTCACGACCTGGATGCGACGCAGGAAGCTCGACGAACGCGCGTTCCTCAGCCGCCACGCATCGATCCTCGCCGCACTGCGACCGCGCCCGAAGGCCGAGGAGGCCTAGTCGAGCAGCAGCGCCGGCTCCTCGATGATCGCCGCGACATCGGCGAGGAAGCGGCTCGCGACGTCGCCGTCGACCACGCGGTGGTCGAACGACCCGCCGATGGTCGTCACGTAGCGCGGGCGCACCTCGCCGTCGACGACCCACGGCTTCTGCTTGATCGTGCCGAGCGCGACGATGGCGACCTCACCGGTGTTCAGGATCGGCGTTCCCGTGTCCATGCCGAACACGCCGATGTTCGTGATGGTGATCGTGCCGCCCTGCATCTCGGCGGGCTGGGTGCGTCCCTCGCGCGCGGTGAGCGTCAACTGCTCGAGTGCCGAGGCGAGTTCGACCATCGACATCGCCTGGGCGTCCTTGACGTTCGGCACGATGAGCCCCCTCGGCGTCGCGGCCGCGACCCCGAGGTTCACGTAGTGCTTGACGATGATCTCGTCGTCGGTCCACTGCGCGTTGGCGGTGGGGTTGCGCCGTGCCGCCCAGATCATCGCCTTCGCCATGATCAGCAGCGGCGACACCTTCACCCCCGCGAAGTCGGGGCTGCTCTTCAGCCGCTTGACGAACTCCATCGTGCGGGTCGCGTCGACGTCGACGAAGACCGATACATGCGGCGCGGAGAATGCGCTTCGCACCATGGTCTGCGCGATCGCCTTCCGCACGCCCTTGACCGGGATCCTCGTCTCTCGATCGGCCGGGAGCTCGGGCGTCTGGATGTTCCGGAACACGCTCGCCTGGCTCGCCTCGCGGATCACGTCGTCGCGCGTGACCTCGCCGAGCGGGCCGGTGGGGGAGACCCGGGACAGGTCGACGCCCAGGTCCTTCGCGAGCTTGCGGATCGGCGGCTTCGCGAGGACGGGCGTCGACTGGGCGGCCGACGCCGGTGCCGCAGCGGCGGCCGACGCGGGCTGCGGGGGAGAGAGGTGCTGGTGCGCGCCACCCTGCCCGGGGTGGCGGCGGCGGCTTCGCGCCGGGCCGCTGCTGCCGTGCCCGACGAGCACTGCGCCCCCGGTCTCCTCCTCGGCAGCAGGCGCCTCGGCCACTGCCGGCGCCTCGGCGGGCGCGGGCGCGGGTGCCGCCTCGGGTGAAGACATGCCGGTAGCGGCATCCGTCTGGATCACCAGGATCGGAGTCCCGACGTCGACCGTCCGGCCCTCCTCGACGAGCAGCTCGCTCACGACGCCCTCGTAGGCGCTCGGAAGCTCCACGAGCGACTTGGCCGTCTCGATCTCGACGAACACCTGGTCGAGGGCCACGCGATCGCCGGGTGCGACGCGCCACTGCACGATCTCGGCTTCGGTGAGGCCCTCGCCCACGTCGGGCAGCGGGAACCGGATCTCGCTCATCGTGCTCCTCGGAATCGGTTGGTGACGGGTGTCGTCGGGGCGCCGCCCCGACAGGTCAGTAGGACAGCGAGCGGTCGACGGCCTCGAGCACGCGGTCCGCGCTCGGCAGGTACTCGCCCTCGAGCGCCGCGGGCGGGAACGGGGTGTCGAACGCCGACACGCGAAGCACGGGCGCCTCGAGCGAGTAGAAGGCGCGCTCGGCCACCGTGGCGGCGACCTCCGAGCCAACGCTGACGAAGCCGTACGCCTCCTGCGCCACGACCAGCCGTCCCGTGCGCTGCACCGAGTCGACGATCGGATCGAAGTCGATAGGCGAGATGGAACGCAGGTCGATGACCTCGAGGCTGCGCCCCTCCTCGGCCGCGATGTCGGCGGCCTGGAGCAGCGTCGCCACCATCGCGCCATGCCCGACCAGGGTGACGTCGTCACCGCGACGCATCACGCGGGTCGAGTGCAACGGCAGGCCCGAGTGGTCGAGATCGACCGGGCCCTTGGGCCAGTACCGGCTCTTCGGCTCGAAGAACAGCACGGGATCGTTCGAGGCGATCGCCTCCTGGATCATCCAGTACGCATCGTGCGGCGACGACGGGCTCACGACCCGCAGGCCCGGCGTGTGCGCGAAATACGCCTCGGGGCTCTCCTGGTGGTGCTCGATCGACCCGATGTGCCCGCCGTACGGCACGCGGATCACGACCGGCATGGGCATCGTGCCGCGGTGGCGCAGGTTGATGCGGGCCAGCTGGGTCGTGATCTGGTCGAACGCCGGGAAGATGAAGCCGTCGAACTGGATCTCGAGCACAGGGCGGTACCCGCGCATCGCCAGGCCGATGGCCGTGCCGACGATGCCGGACTCCGCGAGCGGCGAATCGAGCACGCGCCGGTCGCCGAACTCGCCGAGCAGGCCCTCGGTGACCCGGAACACGCCGCCGAGCGCGCCGATGTCCTCGCCCATGAGCAGGACCTTCGGGTCGTTGCGCAGCGCTTCGCGCAGACCGGCGTTGATCGCCTTGGCCATCGACATCGTGTGCACGCCGCGGAGCTCGGCGTCCGCGACCGCGTCATCCGCCACCCGGGCGGCCGTCGGTGCCGTCATGCGCGGTCTCCTTCGAACGAGGTCTCGTACTCCTCGAGCCAGGCCGCCTGCGCCTCCATCAGCGGGTGGGCGTCGTGGTAGACGTGCTCGAAGATCTCGCGACGCGGGGGAGCGGTGATCGACAGCGAACGGTTCCTGACGTCGGCGGCGATGTCGCCGGCCTCCTCGTCGACTGCGTCGAAGAACTCCTGCGACGCGCCCCGGCCCGCCAGCCAGGTGCGGTAGCGGTCGATCGGGTCGCGCGCCGTCCAGTACGCGACTTCGTCGTCGGTGCGGTACTTTGTCGGGTCGTCGGCCGTCGTGTGCGCGCCCATGCGGTAGGTCACCGCCTCGATGAACGTCGGACCCTCGCCCGCGCGGGCCTCCTCGAGGGCGCGCCGCGTGACCGCGTAGCTCGCGAGGACGTCGTTGCCGTCGACCCGGATGCCGGGCATGCCGAACCCGCCGCCGCGAAGCGAGAGCGGGCTGCGCGACTGGCGCGAGACCGGGACCGAGATCGCCCACTGGTTGTTCTGCACGAAGAAGACCTGCGGGGTGCGGTAGCTCGACGCGAACACGAGCGCCTCGCTCGCATCGCCCTGGGAGGTCGAGCCGTCGCCGTAGTACACGAGCACCGCGGCATCCGTCTCGGGGTCGCCGGTCGCCGTCGCGCCGTCGAACTGCAGGCCCATGGCGTACCCCGTGGCGTGCAGGGTCTGCGAGGCGAGGACGAGCGTGTAGAGGTGGAAGTTGCCGTTCTCCTCGGGATCCCACCCGCCGAGGGTCGCGCCGCGCAGCAGCGAGAGGATCGCGACCGGGTCGAGGCCCCGGATCATGCCGACGATGTGCTCGCGGTACGACGGGAAGAGGTGGTCCTGCGGGCGGGCGGCACGGGCCGATCCGACCTGCGCGGCCTCCTGGCCCGAACTTGGCACCCAGAGCGCGAGCTGACCCTGCCGCTGCATGTTCGCCCCCGCGACGTCGAGTCGGCGCGAGACGACCATGTCGCGGTAGAACTGCTCGAGCGCGGCGTCGGGCAACGCCTCGATCACCGGCAGGAGCTCCTCGGCCTCGGGGGTCGGCCGGAGCTCTCCCTCGGGCGTCAGGAGCTGGACCGTCGGTGCGGTGAAGTCGCGTGAGGGGGCTGCCACTGTTCCACGGTACCCGGTCGCCCGGGGGCCGAACTTGTGGAGGTCAGACAAGACCCTTGAGAACCCTTAGGAGCACATCGACAGACGCCTCCTCGCCCACCGAGACCCGGATCCCGTCGCCCGGGAAGGCGCGCGCGACGACACCGGCCTCGAAGAGGCGATCGGCGACCTCGGCCGTGCGCTCACCGGTCGGGAGCCAGACGAAGTTGCCCTGCGCGGCGGGCACGGCCCAGCCCTGGTCGACGAGGGCCGCGCGCAGCGCATCGCGGCGGGCGGCCAGCGCGTCGACGCGCTGCAACAGCTCGGCCTCGTTCGCGGGTTCGAGGGCGGCCAGGGCACCGGCGGTCGCGACGGCCGTCACTCCAAGCGGGATGGCGGTCGTCCGCGCGGCGTCCAGGATCGGCACCGGCCCGATCGCGTACCCGACGCGCACGCCGGCGAGGCCGTACGCCTTCGAGAACGTGCGGAGCAGCACGAGGTTCGGGTACCGGCCGATGAGCGAACCGCCGACGACGGATGCCTCGTCCCGGACGAACTCCGCATACGCCTCGTCGAGCAGGACCAGACGGTCCTCGGGCACGCGCGCCATGAACCGCTCGAACCCCTCGGCGGTGACGGGCACGCCGGTCGGGTTGTTGGGGGAGCAGACGATGATCACCCGCGTGTGTTCGGTCACGGCCTCGGCCATGGCGTCGAGGTCGTGGCCGTGGTCGGCGCGGTTGGGCACCTGCACGCTCGTCGCACCGGCGACGGTCACGAGCCCCGGGTAGGCCTCGAAGGAGCGCCACGAGTACACCACCTCGTCGCCGGGGGCGCATGCGGCCAGGATGAACTGGGCGAGCAGCGAGACCGAGCCGGCGCCGACGAGCACCTCGTCGACACCCACGCCGTAGCGATCGGCGAGGCGTTCGCGCAGGCTGAGCGCGGTGGCATCCGGATAGCGGTTGACCTCGCCCGCAGCGTCGGCGACGGCCCGACGCACCGCCTCGAGCGGCGGCCAGGGGTTCTCGTTGCTCGAGAGCTTGAAGCCGTCGGCCGGAGCGGGACGCCCCTGTCGGTACGGCGGCAGTGCGGCGATCTCAGGGCGCAGGCGCACCTGCGTGGGCGTGGGCTCCGATGCGGTCACGGCATCCACGGTACCTCTTCGCGAGGGGCCGCTCCGCGGGGCGATCCGCGGGCGGTGCCGCGGGCGGTGCTGCGGGCGGTGCTGCGGGCGGTGCTGCGGTGGCCCGCCCGCGGCGGGTCTGTCGGCAGCGGGCGGCTCGCTGACATAGTGGGGCCATGCGTTTCTTCGTCAAGGTCATCGTCTCGGCGTTCGCGCTGTGGCTCACGACGCTGCTCGTCTCGGGCGTGCGGGTCGTCCCGTACGAGAACACGGATGTCGCGACGGTGCTGACCTACCTGCTCGTCGCCGCGATCTTCGGCATCGTGAACGGCACCCTCGGAACGTTCATCCGCATCGTCGCGTTCCCGCTCTACGTCATCACGCTCGGCCTGCTCTCGTTCATCGTCAACGGCCTGCTGCTGCTGCTCGTGGACTGGGTCAGCGGGCTCATGGGCTTCGGTCTCGTGGTCGACGGATTCTGGTGGGGCGTGCTCGGCGCGCTCGTGCTCGGGTTCATCAGCTGGCTGATCGGGCTCGTGGTCCGCCCGGGGGACTGACGCTCACACCCCGCCACCGCCCGAGCCGGCGACCTCCTCGGCGGGCACCCGAGTTCCCGTCCAGTGCGTCGTCTCGGGCACCTCGCCGCGCGTGAGGTCGTCGACGATGCCGCGGAACGCGACGAGTCGCGCGTCGTCGGACTCGTCGATGAGCTCGGCCGTGACCCGGTACTCGGTCAGGGCGTGCGCGGGCAGCGGGGCGCCCTCGCGGGCGCGGACCTCGCCGAGGCTGCGCTGCACGTCGATGCGATCGGCGACGGGCCGGCCCGCGCCGCCCGTGGCCGGAACGAGGTCCTCCGGGTGCGTGACCGAGACCATCGGCGTGCCGCCGGTGTCGACCTGCACCACGGGACCGCCGAGGCTGACCGCGCCGACCACGGCGAGCCCGGGGTCGGCGGCGAGGTTCGCCGCCACGATGCCGCCCGCCGAATGCCCGACGACGACGATCGGTTCGCCGGGCGCGACGCCGGCCTGTGTCATCGCCTCGCGGACGACCCGCTCGGCGGCAGCCGCCTCGAGAGTGAGGGGGAGAGCGGATGCCGCGGCCACGGCGTGCAGGTTCGAGGTCATGTCGTACGGCTCTCCGGCCGGCACGACGCCGAAGTCTCGCGTGCCGCCCGAGTACACGATCCATCGGCGCTCCTCGGGCGGGCCGTACCGTTCGATGCGGACCTGGGGGCTGCCGTCGCCGCCGGTCGGGACACGGTCGGCGAGATCGCCGACGCCGCGCGGCGGCGGAGCGGGGCCGGCGCCGGTCGCTCCGTGCCGCCCGTCCGGGCTGCCCGCGGCCGTCGCGCGTTCCGCCCTGACGCCGGTCTCCCCGAACGCGGCGACCGCGGTGCCCGCACCGGTCGCGAGCCCGACGATGGCGGCGGCCGCGAGCAGCACGCGCGCGTTCTCCGGCGCGTCGAGTTCTGCGCCGACGGCGAACAGCGCCCCCGAACCGAGCAGGCCCGCGACGAACTCGTCTGCGCCATCGGCGACGCCCCGGACGAGGTCGACGAACGCGGGATCGGAGAGGATTCCCGAGCCCGCGGCCTCGATCAGCTCCGCGAGCGCCGCATCGGCGGCGTGCTGCCCGTGAACGAGCGTCACCGCCCGGTGGCCGAGCCACCCGGACGCAGCGACGATGCCGCCTCCGATCGCCAGCCCCGGCAGCATCGTCGAGGCCATGATCCCGAGCAGGCCCGTGCCCAGCCGCCGCCCGACATCGGCGAGTTCCTCGGCACGTTCATACTCGGCGGCCGCGAGCACGAGCCCCCGGGAGGCGAGCTCGGCGCCGACCACCGCTCGGCGGAGCCGGCCGCTCGCCGCCTCCGCGCTTTGCCCGACGCGGCTCAGCAGCGGGCCGGGCGACGCCTGACCGCTCGCGAGGCGCCCGCCGATGGCGCCCGCACGCTCGGCCCATCCGCCGATCAGGTGGGCCGCCGCGGCCAGCCTGACCGCCTCCGCGGTGATCGACTCCGTCCGGACGGACACCGAGTCGCCGCTCGTGACGCTCAGCCCACCCATGGCGCACCCGGGTTCGGCCGATGCGGCGTCGGCGGGGCCATCGCCAGTCGGCGCGCCGTGGCCTCCGCCTCCTCGAGCGCCAGGACCGCCGCCTGCGCTTCGCGCTCGGCCCGCTCGAGCTCGGTCTCAGCGTCGGCGAGGGCGCCGGCGAGGTCGCGCATGAGATCCGCGTACCGGTCGCCGGCGAGCGACTGCCACCCCTCGACGCGCTCCACCAGCAGCCCGGGTCGCACGCACGCGATCTCGGCCCGCAGCACCCGAAGGGCCAGGAGTTCGGGTTCGAGCATCTCGCGGCGCCGCGCGGCGAGCGTCGCCGCCCACTCGTGATCGATCAGCACCAGGCGATCCTCGTGCAGCCGACCCGCCGCCCCGGCGGGCGAACCCGTACCCGTGCTGAACCCGCGCACGCGCCGCGCCGTGGAGGAACGGTCTCAGACCCCGAGCACCTCGACGAGCGCGTGGGCCCCGACCCGGCCGATGGGCCCCTCGACGCCGATCGCGTCGACGATCGCCGTCCCCATCAGGATCGCCCAGCCGCGCGCACGGGCCCAGTCCGCGGCATCCGTCGCCCGCAGCGACTCGATCCGTCGGCGGAAGCGCCGCCGACCCTCGGCGTCGAAGACCATCCATGCGGCCGCGAGGTCGGTCGCGGGGTCGCCCGCGCAGAGGTCGCCGAAGTCGAGCACGGCGACCAGGCGCACGCCCCCTCCGTCGGCCGGCTCGACGAGCAGGTTGCCCGGATGCAGGTCACCGTGCACCCAGCGCGGCGCACCCGTCCAGGCGGGCGCTGCGAGCGCGTCCCGCCAGTGCGCGGCGAGCGCAGCGGCATCCGTCGCCGCGACCCGCTCGAGGCGACCCGACGCGATCCGCTGGGGCACGACGTCGGCGCGCGACGCGAGCGGCACGCCGCGGAACGGGTTGTGGGGCGCCTCGGCGGGTGCCGGGCGCCCGAGCGTGACGATCACGTCGGCGAGCGGCTCGGCGAGGTCCCGGCGCATGATCGGGTCGACGGATGTCGCGGCCGCACCGTCGAACCACGGTGTGATGCTCCACGGGTAGGGGTAGCCCTCGGCGGGTTCGCCGGCGGCGACGGGCACGGGCGCGAGCACGCCGTCGGGCAGGGTTCCGGCGACCTCGCCGAGCCACCTCAGCTCGGATGCGACGAGCCCGGCCGCGACCTCGCGCCGCGGCATCCGCACCGCCCAGCGCTCGCCGAGCCGCAGGATCGCGTTGTCCCATCCCGAGGCCACCGGCCGGACCTCGCCGAGGAACTCCGGGTGCTGCGCCGCGACGAGCCGGGTGACGAGTGCGGCGTCGACGGCGACATCCGCTTCGGGTGCGTCGCCGCTCATGCCTCCCCCTCCTCCTCCGCCTGCTCGGCACCGGCCCACGGTACCCGCACCCCATCCGGCTCTGTTCGCGGGGCGGGTGCGGGGTCCAGAATAGGGTTCCATGACGCGTGCGGACGCCGTGGTGGACTCCGCGCAGCGCTTCCGGGTGTCCTTCGTGTGCACCGGCAACATCTGCCGGTCGCCGATGGCCGAAGCCGTGCTGCGCTCCCTCGCCGACCGGGCGGGGCTCGCCGACCGGCTCGAGATCGAGTCCGCGGCGACGGGGGACTGGCACGTCGGCGAGCAGGCCGACCGCCGGACGCTCGCGGCCCTGGAGCGGGCCGGCTACGACGGCAGCCGTCACCGGGCCCGCCAGTTCGACCCGGCCGACTTCGTGCGCCTCGACCTGATCGTCGCGTTCGACCGGGGCCAGTCGCGCGTGCTCCGCAACTGGGCGCGCACGAGCGTCGACGAGCACAAGGTGCGCCTGCTGCTCGAGTTCGACCCCGAACTGGCCGGGGTCCATGACGTCCCCGACCCCTACTACAGCGACGATGCGACCTTCGACCGGGTTCTTGGGATGATAGAGCGGTCGACGTCGGCCCTCTTCCGGCAACTCGCTCCCGCTCTCAGACAAGGAATCCGATGACTTCGCTGCCTCCCCAGCCGCTCAGCCCGCTCGACGGGCGCTACCGCGCCGCCGTCGGCGAACTCGGCGAGCACCTCTCCGAGGCGGGCCTGAACCGGGCACGCGTGCACGTCGAGATCGAGTGGCTCATCGCCCAGACCGACCGCGGCTTCTTCGGCACGAGCCCGTTGGCGGATGACGCGAAGCAGGCGCTCCGACGCGTCGTGACGGAGTTCGGGCAGGAGGCCATCGACGAGCTCGCCCGGACCGAGGCGACCACGCGCCACGATGTCAAGGCCGTCGAGTACTACGTCCGCGCCCGGCTCGACGAGCTCGGCCTGTCGCACCTGGCCGAGCTCACGCACTTCGCGTGCACGAGCGAGGACATCAACAACCTCTCGTACGCACTCACGGTGCGCGACGCCGTCGCGCAGGTGTGGCTGCCGAAGTACCGCGCGGTGATCGCGAAGCTCATCGGGCTCGCGCACGAGTACCGCGACGCGGCGATGCTCTCCCGCACGCACGGGCAGCCGGCGACGCCCACGACCATGGGCAAGGAACTCGCGGTCACGGTGCACCGGCTCGAGCGGATCCTCCGCCAGGTCGAGGCGACCGAGTACCTGGGCAAGTTCTCGGGTGCGACCGGAACGTTCTCGGCGCACCTCGTCGCGGCCCCCGAGGTCGACTGGCCCACCGTGTCGCGGGAGTTCGTCGAGGGGCTGGGACTCGGCTGGAACCCGCTGACGACGCAGATCGAGTCGCACGACTGGCAGGCCGAGCTGTACGCCCGCATCTCGCACGCGAACCGGGTGCTGCACAACCTCGCGACCGACGTCTGGACCTACATCTCGCTCGGGTACTTCCGGCAGATCCCCGCGGCCGGCGCCACCGGCTCGTCGACGATGCCGCACAAGGTCAACCCGATCCGCTTCGAGAACGCCGAGGCCAACCTCGAGCTGTCGTCGGCGATCCTCGACTCGCTCGCGGCCACGCTCGTCACCTCGCGGCTCCAGCGCGACCTGACCGACTCGAGCTCGCAGCGCAACATCGGCGTCGGCTTCGGCCACTCGCTGCTCGCGCTCGACAACATCCTGCGCGGACTCGGCGAGATCGACCTCGACCGCGACCTGCTGCTGGCCGACCTCGACGGCAACTGGGAGGTGCTCGGCGAGGCGATCCAGACGGTCATCCGCGCCGAGGTCGCCGCGGGGCGGTCCTCGATCGCCGACCCGTACGCGCTGCTGAAGGAGCTCACGCGGGGCAAGCGGGTCGGCGGTGCCGAGCTCGCCGAGTTCGTCCGCGGCCTCGAGATCGGCGACGACGCGAAGGCGCGCCTGCTCGCCCTCACGCCGGCGACCTACGTCGGGCTCGCCGACGCGCTCGTCGACCGCCTCGACGCCTGACGCGCGCGCCGCGCCTGGCGCGGGCGCCCCGGCGCGGGCGACCCCACTCTGAGTGCGCCAGTTGCGCGGCGTTGCGCCACTACAGCCGGCGCAACGGGCGGCGAAGTGGCGCAGACCCGGCGAGTGTCAGTGCCCCGCCCGCGTCAGTGCCCGGCGTCGCCCGGGGGCTTGCGCGCGGGGTCGCCGCCGGTGCCGTCGCCGTGCTCGCCGGGGTTCGGCTTCACGGCCATCGTGAACAGGGCGAGCACCATGAGCACGACGATGAAGACGCCGCCGAACGTGATGAGCGTCAGCGTCCAGTCGTGCGTTCCGAAGAACACGATGATCGAGGTGAACACCGACGCGATCGCGGCGCCGCCGACGTACTCGATGGGGCGCAGGAGGTCGCGGCGCTTCGGGCGGTACCCGCCGTCGGGAGTGTTGGTCACGATCGCTCCGATCCGGGTGCGGCGTCGTCGGAGGCCACGACCCCCGACGTCGCCCACTTGAGTGAGAGTCCGCCGATCACGAGCAGCACGCCGATCACCACGAGGTAGGCGCCGAAGAGGCCGACCGCGGTGACTGGATCGAGCGGGAACAGGACGAATACCAGGGCGAGGGCCGCGGTCAGCCCTCCGACGGCGAGCCAGTCGCGCGCTGCCGCGATGCGCCCTCGGGCGCGAATGCCCGCGAACAGTTCGAGGATGCCGGTGACGGCCGCCCACACGGCGACGGTGAAGGTGAACAGCGCGACGCTCGCCGAGCCGCCGACCACGAGCTGCAGCGCGATGAGTCCCGCGGCGGCGGTGATCACTCCGTTCGCGACGAAGATCCACCGGGAGCGCCGGTCGGCGATCAGTCGCGCGGACAGCGCGCCGATGAGTGCGCCCGCGCCCAGCGCCCACCAGCCGAACACGGCCAGGCCGAGCATGGGGGAGTGGTCCTGGCTGAAGGTGATGACGACCGACGGGACGATCGCGACCGCACCGCGGATCACCGGCAGCAGCCAGGCGCCTGCACGTTCGGGCGCGGCTTCGCGGGCTTCGGCCACGACGACCTCTCTCGATTCGGGGGGAACGTCCCCAATCCTACGTGGAGCCCGATTGTGAGGATGCCGCACGCGACCCGTCGATGCGCCAGGCTCAGAGCGCCTTGAACACGATGACGTTGTCGGCCTCCCACACGCGCAGCACGGGCATGCCGGCGATCGGGCTGCCCGGGTCCTCGGCGGCCGCGGGGTTGACGGTGTCGTTCGCCCCGATGACGAGCACCACGGTCGTCGCGGCGAGGTCGTCGTTGATCTCGTCCATCTCCTCGACGATGTCGTAGGGCACCTTCGCCTCGGCGAGGAGCACGTTCATGTGGCCGGGCAGGCGCCCGGCCACGGGGTGGATGCCGAAGCGAACGTCGATTCCGCGCTCGCGCAGCTTCGCCGTGAGCTCGGCGACGGGGTACTGGGCCTGCGCGACGGCCATGCCGTACCCGGGCGTGATGACCACGCTCGACGCGTTCGAGAGCAGCTCGGCGGCATCCGTCACCGTGATCTCGCGGTGCTCGCCCGACTGCTGGTCGTCCTTGCTCGGCGCCGCGATGCCGAAGCCGCCGGCGATGACCGAGAGGAACGACCGGTTCATCGCCTTGCACATGATGTACGAGAGGTAGGCACCGGAGGCGCCGACGAGCGCACCGGTGACGATGAGCAGGTCGTTGTTCAGCAGGAAGCCGGCCGCGGCCGCGGCCCACCCGGAGTAGCTGTTGAGCATCGACACGACGACGGGCATGTCGCCGCCGCCGATGGAGGCCACGAGGTGCCAGCCGAGCGCGAGCGAGAGCGCGGTGACGACGACGAGCAGCCACATCTGGGTGTCCGCGACGTACCAGACGGTGAGTCCGAGGAACGCGACGACCGCGCCGAGGTTGAGCGCGTTCTTGCCGGGCAGCACGAGCGGGGCGGACTTCATGCGCGCCGAGAGCTTGAGGAACGCGACGATCGATCCGGTGAACGTCACGCCGCCGATGAAGACGCCGATGAAGACCTCGGCGTGGTGGATGTCGAGCAGCGCACCCTCGAGGTGGGGCTCGGCGAGGGCGCCGTTCCAACCGACGAGGACGGCGGCGAGGCCGACGAAGCTGTGCAGCAGGGCGATCAGCTGCGGCATCTCGGTCATCTGGACCCGTCGGGCGCGCCACAGGCCGATGCCGGCTCCGACGAGGACCGTGACGACCAGGAGCACGAGGCCGGTGACGCCCGCGGGCGAGTCGAGCGCGTCGTGGAAGGTCAGCCAGACCGTCGCGGCGAGCGCGATCGCCATGCCGGCGATGCCGTAGGTGACACCCCGTCTGGCGGTTTCGTGCTTGCTGAGCCCCGCGAGGCTCAGGATGAACAGCAGCGCGGCGACCAGGTACGCGGCGCCGGCGATGGATTCGGGGGTGATGAGGCTTTCGGACACGAGCGGGTCTCCTCGGGGGAACGGACGAACGAGATGGGTTCGGGGTCGGCCGGCGCACCGGCCCATCGGGTCACGTCGTGGGACGGTCGCCCTTGGCGAACATGCCGAGCATGCGCCGGGTCACCGCGAACCCTCCGAAGATGTTGATGCTCGCGATCAGGATGGCGATCGCCGAGAGCACCTGGACCACCGGCACCGGGCTCGTCACCTGCAGGATCGCGCCGACGATGATGATGCCCGAGATCGCGTTCGTCACGCTCATGAGCGGGGTGTGCAGCGCGTGCGCGACCTTGCCGATCACGTAGAAGCCGACGACGATCGCGAGCGCGAGCACCGTGAAGTGCTGCGGCAGCGGCGGCGGTGCGATCGCGTTGATCGCGAACAGGGCGAGGATGCCGACGCCGATGAGCGCCGCCCGGCCACCGGCCGAGAGCTTCTTCCTGGGCTTGGCAGCGGATGCCGCGGCATCCGCTGCACTCGACGCCGGCGCGGCAGGCGCCGCCGAGACCTGCACGGGCGGCGGCGGCCAGGTGACCTCGCCGTCGCGCACGACGGTCACCGACCGCTGCACGATGTCGTCGAAGTCGAGCACGAGCTGCCCGTCCTTGCCCGGCGTGACGAGCTTGACGAGGTTCACGAGGTTCGTGCCGTAGAGCTGCGACGCCTGCGCGGGCAGACGCGAGGCGAGGTCGGTGTACCCGAGGATCACGACGCCGTTGTCGGTCACGACGCGCTCGCCCGCGACCGAGCCCTCGACGTTGCCGCCCTGGCCCGCCGCCATGTCGACGATGACGCTGCCGGGCTTCATGCTCGCGACATCCGCCGCCGTGATCAGCCGCGGCGCAGGCCGTCCGGGGATGAGCGCGGTCGTCACGATGATGTCGACGTCGGCGGCCTGCTCGGAGTAGATCTCGGCCGCGCGCCGGTCGTACGCCTCGCTCGTGGCCTTCGCGTACCCGTCCGTGGACTGCTCGACCTCGACCTCGACCTTCAGGTACTCGCCGCCGATCGACTTGACCTGGTCGGCGACCTCGGGGCGGGGGTCGGTCGCACGCACGATCGCGCCGAGGCTGGATGCCGCACCGATCGCCGCGAGGCCCGCGACGCCCGCACCGGCGACGAGCACCTTCGCGGGCGGTACCTTCCCGGCCGCGGTGACCTGCCC
Organism: Agromyces marinus; assembly: GCF_021442325.1. Classification (NCBI taxonomy): domain Bacteria; kingdom Bacillati; phylum Actinomycetota; class Actinomycetes; order Micrococcales; family Microbacteriaceae; genus Agromyces; species Agromyces marinus. Next base: position 3,175,164 of record NZ_CP087879.1, read on the forward strand.
GGTGAAGAAGCGTCCGAACTCGTGCGCGGCCTCGATGACGGCGCGGTACCCGGCGATGTTCGCCATCGAGCTCAGCACGTCCATCGACTGCGCGCGCGAGATGCGCGGGACGGCGTCGAGCGCGAGCGCCGTGACCCCGCGCGCGGCGAGGGCTTCGAGCAGATCGGGGCGCAGGGCCGGGCTGAGCAGACTGACGAGCGTCGCGCCGGGCTCGAGCAACGCGATCTCATCGGGCGTCGGGGCGTTGACCTTGAGGACGATGGGCGAGGAGAACGCGGCCTCGCGGGTGACGAGCACCGCGCCGGCGTCGGCGTACGCGGCATCCGGGTACGCGCTGTCGGCCCCCGCACCCGCCTCGACGGCGACCTCGTAGCCGAGCCCGATCAACTGCTTCACGGTCGCCGGCGTGGCGGCGACCCTTGCTTCCGTGCCCTGCTCGTGGACGACGCCGATGCGCGTCATGCGTACTCCTTCCGGCTGCGGGCCGGTGGCGTCGCCGCCGGCCGCGCGAGGCCGTACCTCGTGGACGGGTCTGTGTGAACGGGTCTGTGCGAGTCCGCCGTCCGGCAGGTTCCGGAGCCGCGACGCTGCTGCACGCGATCACCATATGTCGACGGATGCCATGAACTCCACGATTTCGCGCCCCGGAAGGTGGAAAGTCCGTCGGTTCTTCCGCGAATCGGAATCCGCACCCCCGAAGGCGCCCGCGCGCCACGCGTGCGTTCGGGTTCCGCGCGGCGCGTTCTACTATCGAGCGGGGAGTCGCGGCATCCGCTCGACCCCGACGGAGGGAAGGCCGGGCAGTGCAGGCATCCAGACCAGCCGCCGCCGCGGGCTCGCAGACGCTGAGCCGCGGCATCCGCGTGCTCGAGGTCCTCGCCGACGCCGACCGGAACCTCTCGATCGACGAGGTCGCCGCAGGCCTCGGCGTGCACCGCTCGGTCGCCTACCGACTCGTGCGCACGCTCGAGGAGCACGGCCTCGTCGCCCGCGACGCCGCCGGCCGGCTCCTCCTCGGCACCGGACTCGCCGCGCTCGCCTCGGGGGTTTCCCGCGACCTCCAACAGATCGCGCTGCCCGAACTCTCCGCGGTCGCAGACGACCTCGGCATGACCTGCCTCGTCGCGGTCCTCGTCGACTCCGACGAGGCCGTCACCCTGATCAGCGCCGCCCCCAGGCAATCGACGGCGGTCGTGTCGTACCGCCCGGGCCACCGGCATCCGATCACGCGCGGCGGACCGGGCAAGGCGATCCTCCTCGCGATGCCCGAGAGCGACTGGCCGCGCGGCATCACCGACGACCTGCGCCGCGAACTCGAGGAGAGCCGCGCGCGCGGGTTCGCGCTCAGCCACGACGAGGTCGTGCCCTCGCTCCGGTCGGTCGCGGTTCCGCTCATCCTGCCGGGCCAGCCCCCGGCGGCCGTCGCCGCCATCCACGTGTCGCTCGCGAAGCCCGAAGACGAGATCGCCGAGCGGCTCGCCGCGACGGCCCGCCGCATCGCGCGCAGCCACGGGGCCTGACCCCCGCGGGCGTCGGACTCTGGCCGTGCGGCGCGAACACGCCTAGGGTGTCGGAGCATGGGGAAGCTCACTGAGAACCTGGCGGAATCGGTCCCTGCGTGGGGCGCGAAGATCGCCTACGGGGAGAAGACGACGATCGACGGGCAGGAGGTCGTTCCGGTCGCGCTCGTCGGCTTCGGGTTCGGTGCGGGCGAGGGCTCGGGCGAGATGCCCGAGGCCGGCAGGCCCGTCGCCGGCAGGGGCGAGGGCAGCGGAGGCGGAGGCGGCGGCTTCTCCCTCCCCATCGGTGCCTACATCAACGGCCCCGACGGGCTCGCGTTCCGCGCCAACACGATCGCACTCGCGATCGTGTTGGTGCCGCTCGTGACGGCGATCGGCGGGGCGCTCGCGCTCATCGTCGGAGCGTCGCGGTTCCGCCTCCGCTGACGCGCCGCGACCGGCGCCGGGCCCGCTTCCGACTCCGCCGCCGCTGCCACGGCGCTCAGGCGGGCAGCAGGTGCCGGGCGAAGAACTCGGCGAGCTCATCGGTCGCGCCGAGCGGCAGCACGTGCGCGACGTACTGGTCGGGCCGCACGACGACGACCGCGCCGCCCCGCGAGATGCCGCGCTCGGCGAAGATGTCGGTCGGGCACCACACGCTCGGCCCCGCGGCGAACACCTTCTCCCAGTCCATGAGCCCGAGCGGGCCCGTCTTCGGCCGGAAGAGCTCGGGCGCGGCCATGATGTCGACGCCCTCGTGGGCCTGCTGGTAGATCACCTTGACGTCGAACACCGCGTCGACGTCGCCCCCGTCCGGCGTGTACCGCGACAGCGGCGCGTCGGGCGCCGACATCCGCTCAGCCCATTCAGCGAGAGCGGATGCCTCGCCGGCGGCGGGCGCATCGGCGAACGCGTAGACCCGCCACCGTCCGTCGGCCTTCGCGTGGTGGCCCAGGTGCACGACGTTCCCGTCGCACACGAGCGACACCGGTGAGGACTTGAAGCGCATGCCGATCGGGAACCCGGTGGCGAGCGCCTGGTGGGTCGCGTCGCCGGTGATCATCGACGGGCCGTAGTGCGTCATGAACCCCGACGGGAACTCGGCCGTGCCGAGGTAGTGCTTGGCCAGTTCCTGCGGATCCGAGATCTCCTCCGGCTTGCGCGCCATGAGCGAGGACCACTCCCGGTCGAAGTCGATGAGCTGTTGCGCGACCGGCTGCCGCTCCGCCGAGTAGGTCGCGAGCAGGTCGGCCGGCGCACGGCCGGCGACGACCGAGCCGAGCTTCCACCCGAGGTTGAACCCGTCCTGCATCGAGACGTTCATGCCCTGCCCGGCCTTCGCGCTGTGCGTGTGGCACGCGTCACCGGTGAGGAACACGCGCGGAGCGGCATCCGCCCCCTCACTGGTGACGGACACAGCCCGGTCGTCGAAGTGGTCGGTGACCCGATGGCCGACCTCGTAGACGCTGAACCAGGCCACGTCGCGCACGTCGAGCGTGTACGGGTTCAGGATGTCGTTGGCCTTGGCGATGATCGTCTCGATCGGCGTCTTGCGCACCTCGTGGGTGTCGTCGGCCACCTCGCCGAGGTCGATGTACATGCGACAGAGGTACCCGCCCTCGCGGGGGATGTGCAGGATGTTGCCCGCCGAGGAGTTGATCGCGCACTTGGTGCGCCAGTCGGGGAAGTCGGTGTTCACGACCACGTCCATGACGCCCCACGCGTGCGCCGAGAAGCCGCCGACGTGCTTGCGCCCGATCGCGTCGCGCACCCGGCTGCGGGCGCCGTCGCAGCCCGCGACGTACTTGGCGCGCACGATGCGCTCCTCGCCCTCGCGCTCCCCGGCGGTGTAGCGCACGCGCACCTCGACGGGGTACTCGCCCGCCGCCTCGGAGCCCTCGTCGTGCACGGTGAGGCCGACGAACTCGATGCCGTAGTCGGGCACCATCCGCCCGGGACCGTTGGCGGCCGCCTCGGCGAAGTAGTCGAGCACGCGCGCCTGGTTGACGATGAGGTGCGGGAACTCGCTGATCTTGTAGCCGTAGTCCTCGGTGCGGGAGGTCCGGATGATCTTCGCCGGGTCGGCCGGGTCGGGGCCCCAGAAGTTCATGTAGCCGATGTTGTAGGCCTCGGCGATGATCCGCTCGGCGAACCCGAACGCCTGGAACGTCTCGACGCTGCGCGGCTGGATGCCGTCGGCCTGGCCGAGCACGAGTCGCCCGTCACGGCGTTCGATGACGCGGGTGACGACGTCGGGGTACTGCGAGAGCTGCGCGCCGAGCAGCATCCCGGCCGGGCCCGAGCCGACGACGAGCACGTCGACCTCGTCGGGCAGCTCCTCGGGCCGGTCGATGCCGACCCCGGCAGCGGGCTTCACCCGCGGGTCTCCGGACACGTATCCGTGGTGGTGGAACTGCACCGTCGGGCTCCTCACGTCGTCGTGTGATCGATGCTGCGTGATCGATACTGTGATCGATAATCGAACAGACCATTCGGTTATCGCGCGGATGCATGGTATGCCGCGTCGCCCTGCGGCACAACTCGCAGGGTCGACGCAGGACCGCGCGGGGCCGAGGTGGAGCGTGCGGCCCGTCGGGGGACGGGCCGCACGCGTGGGGGCAGCTGCGTTACACCTGCACCATGTCCGCGAACCGGGAGAAGTGCCCGTGGAACGCCACGGTCACCGTCCGGGTCGGGCCGTTGCGGTGCTTGGCGACGATCAGGTCGGCCTCGCCCGCGCGCGGGCTGTCGCGCTCGTAGGCCGACTCGCGGTGGAGCAGGACCACCATGTCGGCATCCTGCTCGATCGAACCCGACTCGCGCAGGTCGGAGAGTGCGGGCATCTTGTCGGCACGCTGCTCGGGGCCGCGGTTCAGCTGAGACAGCGCGAGCACGGGCACCTGGAGCTCCTTGGCGAGCAGCTTCAGTGCCCGCGAGAACTCCGAGACCTCCTGCTGCCGGCTCTCGACGCGCTTGCCGCTCGTCATGAGCTGCAGGTAGTCGATCACGACCATCTTGAGCCCCACCCGCTGCTTGAGCCGGCGGCACTTCGCGCGGATCTCGACGAGGGTCATGTTCGGGGAGTCGTCGATGTACAGCGGGGCGTCGTTGATGCGCCCGCGGGTCGAGGCGATGGTCGTCCAGTCGCGCGAGTCGACGGTGCCCTTGCGCATGTTCTGGAGGGGAACGGATGCCTCGGCCGAGAGCAGTCGCATGGCGATCTCGCTGCGCCCCATCTCGAGCGAGAAGAAGATGGTCGGCATGTCGTGCGTGATCGCGGCGGAGCGGGCGAAGTCGAGCGCGAGCGTGGACTTGCCCATCGCGGGACGCGCGGCGACGATGATCATCTGCCCGGGGTGGAAGCCGTTCGTCAGGTCGTCGAGGTCGGCGAACCCGGTCGGCACGCCGGTCATCTTGCCGTCGGTGTGCTTCGCGGCCTCGATCTCGTCGATCGCGGTGCCGATGGCATCCGTCAGCGGAACGTAGTCCTCGCTCTCGACCGACCCCGTGACCGAGTAGATCTCGGCCTGCGCGTTGTTGACGAGTTCGACGACCTCGCCCTCGCCCGCGTAGCCCATCTGCACGATGCGGGTGCCCGCCTCGACGAGGCGGCGGAGCAGCGCCCGCTCGGCGACGATCGATGCGTAGTAGCCGGCGTTCGCCGCCGTCGGCACGAGGCTCGTGAGCGTGTGCAGGTACTCGACCCCGCCGGCGCGCTGCAGGTCGCCGGTCTTGGTGAGCTCGTCGGTCACCGCGATGACGTCGGTCGGTTCGCCGTGCGAGTAGAGGGAGAGGATCGCGTTGAACACGACCTCGTGCTTGGGCACGTAGAAGTCGACGCCGCGGAGCGTCTCGATGACGTCGGCGACCGCGTCCTTCGAGAGCATCATGCCGCCGAGCGCGCTCTGCTCGGCCAGGAGGTCATGCGGCGGGATGCGCTCACCGCGCCCGCGCTCGGGGTCACCGGCGGGTTCGGCGATCCCGATGTGCGCGATCGACACGTGCTACCTCCGCTCGCCGGTCATCCCCGGAACATCTCGTGATCCAGTCCTACCGCGGGCCTCCGACAGGGGCGCGCGGGAGCCGATCGCGGGGGTTCGGACGGGCTGGGTCGGACGGGACTGACTCACCATAGGGAAGGGCTTCACGCCGACACAAGCCGCCCTGTGGATAACTCTGTGGAAGATGTGCGAGAAACGCCGTGGATCATGTGCACACCGCCTGTGGAAAACTGTGGAATTCGTGTGAATTACACGGGTTGAATTCTGATCTGACCAGGGGATTCATCTACTCACACCTGTGGGGGAAAAGTTCTTCGGAACCCTCCGCCGCGCGGCTGCTCACCTGTGCACAAACCTGAGGACAGATCCCCGAAATGAGGACTTGTGGAGACGACTCTCCGGGGTGTAAAGAGCCGCGAAAACGACGACGCGGCGGGGGCATCAGCCCACCGCCGCGTCGTGCGTCGGAATGCGACTACTTCGCCGCGACCACCTGGAGGGTGATCGTCGCGGAGACGTCCTCCCGGAGGCGGACGGTGACCGCGTGGTCGCCGACCGACTTCACCGGGGCGGAGAACTCCACCTTGCGCTTGTCGATCGAGCCCAGGCCGGCGTCGGCGACGGCTGCCGCGACATCCGCCGGCTTGACCGAGCCGAAGAGACGGCCGCCGAGGCCGGCCTTGACCGGCAGGCGGACCTTGCCCTCTTCGAGCTTCGCCTTGAACGACTGCGCGTCCTCGAGCGAGTGCAGCTCGCGCGCAGCGCGCGCAGCCTTGATCTGGTCGACCTGCTTCTGGCCGCCGCGAGTCCACGGCGTGGCGAAGCCCTGGGGGACGAGGTAGTTGCGGGCGTACCCGTTCTTGACCTCGACCACGTCGCCGGCTGCGCCGAGACCCGTGACCTCGTGCGTGAGGATAACCTTTGCCATTGTCGTGCTCCTTAGCGGCCGGAGCCCGAGTAGGGCAGGAGCGCCATCTCGCGCGCGTTCTTCACTGCGCGGGCGATGAGGCGCTGCTCCTGCACGGAGACACCGGTGATGCGGCGGGCGCGGATCTTGCCGCGCTCCGAGATGAACTTCCGAAGGGTCGCGACATCCTTGTAGTCGATGATGCCGACCTTGACGGACTTCGCGGGGGCGGCGTTCTTCGCGCCCTTCCGCGGCTTGCGGCGGTCGCCGCTGCTCTTTCCAGCCATGGATCTTTCCTGTCGTGTGTGAGTTTCGGGTGCGAGCGGATGCCGCGTGGCATCCGTCGCCGGCCTGACGGCCTAGAAGGGCGTCTCGTCGCCGTAGTTGGTGCCCGGGGTGTTCCAGACGTCGCCGCCGCCCGAGGACTGCGCGGGAGCGCTCGGCGCCCACGCGTCATCCGACTGCTGCTGGCCGCCCCCGAGGGAGCCGCCTCCGCCGCCGACGCCGCGGTTGGACTGGGCGCGCGTCACGGACGCGGTGGCGTAGCGCAGGCTCGGGCCGATCTCGTCGACCTCGAGCTCGATGCTCGTGCGCTTCTCGCCTTCCTTCGTCTCGTAGGAACGCTGCCTGAGACGCCCCTGCGCGACGACCCGGGTTCCCTTGGTGAGCGACCCGGCGACGTGCTCGGCGAATTCACGCCAGCAGCTCGCGCGCAGGAAGAGGGCCTCGCCGTCCTTCCACTCGTTCGCCTGACGGTCGAACGTGCGGGGCGTCGACGCGATCGTGAAGTTCGCGACAGCCAGCCCGGACTGCGTGTAGCGCAGCTCGGGGTCGGCGGTGAGGTTGCCCACCACGGTGATGACGGTCTCGCCGGCCATGAGGACTAGGCGTCCTTCTTCGCCGCTGCGGTCGCCTTCTTCGCGGCCCGCTTGGCCTCTTCCGCCTTGACCTTCTCGGCCCGGGCGACAGCCTCTTCGGTGCGGAGGACCTTGGTGCGCATGATCGCCTCGCTGAGGTTCAGCTGGCGGTCGAGCTCGTTGGTCGTGGCCGACTCGGCGGTGAAGTTCACGACGGCGTAGATGCCCTCGGACTTCTTGTCGATCTCGTATGCCAGGCGACGCTTGCCCCAGATGTCGACGTTGTCGACCGATCCGCCGTCCTTGCGGATGACGTTGAGGAACTTGTCGAGGCTGGGAGCAACGGTGCGCTCGTCGATCGACGGATCGAGGATGACCATCAGCTCGTACTGATGCATGACAGACCCACCTCCTTCGGACTCAGCGGTCGCAGACGTTCTGCGACAGGAGGGTGTACATGCGTTGTTCCGCGGAGGCCCGGAGTCGGGCACGCAGACAACCTGCCAAGTGTAACGGATGCCGCTGGCTCGCGCACATCGCACGTGCTCGCCTGCGCCGCGTGCCGCGCGCGTCGGCCGCCCCTCCCCGCGCCTCCCCGCGCCCGAACTGCCGCACCCTGCCTCCTTCCGTCGAGTGATACCCCTGTCGCCGAGTGTTGCCGATTCAGCGGTATCACTCGGCGATAGGGGTATCACTCGGTGGCGGACCGGCTCAGCGGCACTTCGGGAGGCCGTCAGCGAGGAGCCGTCGCTCGAGCGCTCGCAGGTCGCGGGCCTCAGACCAGCCCCACCGCGACGCGAACGGACGGTGGCGCCTCACGCGGTCCTCGCGTCGCTTCTCGTCCCACACGACCTCCTCGATCGACCTGCCGCCGGTCAGGGGAGCGCGTACGTACTTGCCGAAGCCGTCGAACTCGCCGAAACGCCCGTGCTCGGGCCAGTCGAAGTCCACGATGTCGAACCCACCACCGTCGCGGGCGAACGCGACCTGGAGTTCGGGCGGCGGGAACCCGAGCCGGTGCAGGTTCCACCTGCTGATGGATTCCCCTGCCGAGCCTGAGCGGCCGTCACCGAAGCGGGCGCAGGACAGGGCCGTGCGGATGCCTCGGGCACCGCGTCGCGCCTCGAACATGTCGAGCAGCGCATCCCGCTGAACGCCCGACACCGAGGTGCCGAGGCCGGTGACGAACCGGTCGCGCAGCGCGGCATCGACGGCTGCGACGCCGGCCTCCATTCCACGCGAGCACGCGATGTCGAACGCGGTCCGTTCGAGGCTCGTCACCTGGAATCCGTTCAGCTCGACGACATCCCCACTTCCGAGCGCATGGTTGTGCCACACGATGCCGCGCCGCGTCCGTCTTCCGACCTTCCCGTTGCCCATGACGTGGACGCCCTCGAGCGCGCCGACCACCGGCAGCCCCCACAGCACCGCGGCCGACACGTGCGAGAACACGGGCTCGGTGACCGCCTCCATCACTGCCTGCATGCGGATGAGGTGCCGCGCTTCGCGCTCGGTCGCCGGCCAGGCGGCATCCGCCACATAGAGTCCGCGGCGCACGCGCACGAGTCCGGCCTCGCGCTCGGGCGCCGCCACTCCGGCATCGCGGAGGTCCCGCGCGGTCGCGATCGCAACGAGCTTCGGCGTGTACTCATCCATCAGGCGACCGTGGCACCGCCGCCGCGCGGCATCCGCTCACCCTGGCCGAGTGCAGCCCATCCGCCCGATCTCGCTGCTGTGGAGGACGGCACCGCCGTCGGTGGTGCCGCTCACGTTCCCGCGATCACCGAGGTCCACGCAAGCGCCAGTTCCCCGAGTGATACCGCTCGCGCCGAGTGATGCCGCTGCAGCAGTAACACTCGGTGATACGGGTATCACTCGACGAAGCCGCGGGCGGCCCACCAGGCGAGCAGGCGCTCGCGCGCGGCATCCGGCCCGATCGGGCCCTCGTCGAGCCGCACCTCGAGCAGGTGCCGGTACGCCTCGCCGACGACTGGCCCGGGGCGGATGCCGAGGATGTCCATGATGGCCGCTCCGTCGAGCTCGGGCCGCACGGCGGCGAGCTCCTCCTCCTCGGCGAGCCGCGCGATGCGCTCCTCGAGGTCGTCGTACGCGAAGCCGAGCCGGTCGGCCTTGCGGCGGTTGCGGGTCGTGACATCCGCTCTGGTCAGGATGTGCAGTCGCTCGAGCTGGTCGCCGGCATCGCGCACGTACCTGCGCACGGCCGAGTCCGACCATGCGCCGTCGGTGTACCCGAAGAAACGCAGGTGCAGTTCGATGAGACGCGAGACGGCCTTGACGGTGTCGTTGTCGAAGCGCAGCTCGCGCAACCGCTTGCGGGCGAGCTTCGCGCCGACCATGTCGTGGTGGTGGAACGACACCGCTCCACCCGGTTCCAGCCGCCGGGTGGCCGGCTTGCCGATGTCGTGCAGCAGGGCCGCGAGGCGCGCCACGAGGTCGGGAGAGTCGAGCACGCCCCGCGAGACCTCGTAGTCGATCGCCTGGTCGAGCACCGTGAGGCTGTGCTCGTAGACGTCCTTGTGGTGGTGGTGCTCGTCGATCTCGAGCCGGAGTGCCGGGATCTCGGGCAGCACGCGCGCCGCGATCCCCGAGTCGACCAGCAGGCGGATGCCGCGGCTCGCGCGCGACGTGCACAGCAGTTTCGCGAGCTCGTCGCGCACCCGTTCCGCCGAGATGCGGTCGATCTCCGGGGCCAGTGCGCCCATGGCCTCGAGGGTCCCGGGCTCGAGGTCGAATCCGAGCTGGGCCGCGAAGCGCGCGGCACGCATCATCCGGAGCGGGTCGTCGCCGAACGAGACCTCGGGGCGCGAGGGCGTGCGCAGGGTGCCGGCGATGAGGTCGTCGACGCCGCCGGACGGGTCGACGAGTTCGAGCTGCGGAAGCCGCAGCGCGAGCGCGTTCACCGTGAAGTCGCGGCGCACGAGGTCGTCCTCGAGCGAGTCGCCGAACACCACGTCGGGCTTGCGCGACGTGCCGTCGTAGGCATCGGCGCGGTAGGTCGTGATCTCGACGGTGTTGCCGCGCACCTTCGCGCCGATCGTGCCGAACGCGCGGCCGATGTCCCAGTGCGCTTCGGCGATCGGTGCGACGACGGCGAGGATCTCGTCTGGCGTCGCGTCGGTCGTGAAGTCGAGGTCGTTGGTCGGGCGACCGAGGAAGGCGTCGCGCACCGGGCCGCCGACGAGCGCGAGCTCGAAGCCGGCCGTCCGGAAGGCGTCGGCGAGCGTGGCGACCGTCGGCGAGGCCGCCAGACCCTTCAGCCGGTCGAGGGCCTCCGCGACACTCTGCATTGCTCCATGTTAAGCAGGGCCGCGACCGAGCGCGTGACGGGCCGACCGGCGCCCCGCGTCCTCGCGGACGCCACGCCGTAGAATCGCCAGCATGCCGGCCGTGTCGAATCCTTCTCGACGCCTGCGCCGACTCCTCGCCCTCGCGTGCGCCGGGGCCGCATCCGCGGCGCTCGGTGCGGCCGCCGCGGTCGCGCCCGTGCACGCTGCGACGGCCGTTTCGAGCACGGCCGAACCCGACGGCGGAGTCCGCGTGAGCGTCGCGCCCGTGGGGACCACGACGGTCGCCGCAGGTTCGCCGATCACGGTCGAGGTCGAGGTCGTCAACGACGGCGACACCGTCATCGATGCGGGCACGGTCTCGTTCGCGATCGCGGCCGACGGCATCGACGATGCGGGCAAGCTCGCGCAGTGGACCGGTTCGGCCGGGCGGCCACCCGGCGCGACCCAGGTCGCCGAGCGCGCCGCGACGGCGTTGCCGATCGGGTCGACGACGAGCTTCCTGTTCACGATTCCGGCCGACGCGACCGACCGCGACGACCCGGTCATCGGGCTGTCGGCGACGATCGACGTGCCCGGCGGCTCATCGGCGTCCGCATCGACGGCGGTCGCGAACACGCTCGTCACGTCCGGGGAGGGGATCGGGCTCGCCCTCGCGTACCCGCTGACGGTTCCGGCCGACACGGCGGGCCTGATCGGCGCCGACGACCTCGAGGCGTGGACGGCGCCGTTGGGTCTGCTCACCCGGCAGCTCGAGGCGGTCACGGGGCACCCGGTCGCGGTCGGCATCGACCCGCGGATCCCGGCTTCGATCCGGGCGCTCGGCGCGTCGGCGCCCGAGTCGGCGGTGGACTGGCTGGCGGCGCTCGAGCGGATGCCGAACGACGTGTTCCCGCTCGCGTATGCGGATGCCGACCTGGCGGTGCAGTCGCAGGCGGGCCTGGAGGCTCCTCTCGAGCCGCTCGGGTTCTCCGACACGCTCGATCCGGCCGACTTCCCTGCCGCCCCCGGTCCCGAAGCGGATGCCGGGGGCAGCGGCGGTTCCGATGACGAGCCCGGCGAGCCGACCGGCGACCAGGCTCCGTCCGCCTCGCCCGCGCCGGGCGGCGTCCCGACGGACGACGCGTTGCTGGACTGGGACTACACGCGCACCGACATCGCGTGGCCGGCCGACGACTCCGTGGCATCCGGCGACCTCGACCGCTTCGCGGCCGGCGGGCTGACGACGGCGATCCTCGCGCCCGGCAACGTCGAGGCCGCCGGCGGGTCGATCGCCGCCGCGGCGACGATCGAGGGTCGGGGCGCGGTCGTCGCGCACGCGGGCCTGCAGGCCGACCTGCGTCGCGCGGCGTCGGCGTCGACCGAGACCGCGTGGCGCGGGGCCGTCGCGGACGCGGTCGCTGGGCTCGCGCTGGCACCGGATGCCGCTTCGATCGCGCTCGGCACGTTCGCGCGGTCGGCCGGCTCGAGTGCCGACCGCGTCGGCGACACGCTCGATGCGCTGGCCACGTCGGCGTGGTCGCGTCCGGCGACCCTCGCAGAGGCGATCGGCGCACCCCCGCGCACGCGGACGCTCGTGTCCCTCCCCGAGGACGACCAGCGGCGTCAGAACGTCCAGCGGATGCTCGCAGCGGAGGCGTCGGTCGACGAGTTCTCCGACGTGCTCTCGGATCCGGCGCTGCTGACGGCGCCGACGCGCCGAGACCTGCTCGCGCTGCTCGCGACCGGCTGGCTGGCCGACCAGGCGTCGTGGACGGAGTCGGTCGGCGCGTGGCTGGTCGACCAGCGTGCGATCACCGATTCGGTCCGCGTGGTCCCGAGCAGCAGCGTGCTGGTGGTCGCGAGCGCGACGGGCATTCCGATCGCGGTCGAGAACGACCTGCCCTACGCGGTCGACGTCGTGCTGACCGTGGACCCGACGAACGGGCGGCTCCTCGTCGAGGACTCGGTCGAGGCGACCGTCGAGGCCGAGAGCCGGCGCACCGTGCTCGTCCCCGTCGAGGCGGGTGTCGGCAGCGGCGAGGTCACGCTCGAGGTGTCGCTGACCTCGCCGAACGGCACGCCGATCGGCGGCACGGAGCGCATTCCCGCGAACGTGCACGCCGACTGGGAGGGCGTGGGTGCTGCGGTGCTCGCGGCTCTGGCGGTGCTCGTGTTCGCGATCGGCGTGCTGCGCACCGTGCGCAGGCGCCGCCGCGAGCGGCTCGCCGCGGAGAGGGATGGCGCCGAGGCCACCGAGCCCGCAGAACCAGCCGAGCCGGCCGAGCCAGCCGACGACGATCGAGCGGATGCCGCCGTGCCTGCCGATCCCGCAGAGCCGACGCCGTCAGACCCGAACGAGACGGAGCGCCCCGATGGCCGATGACCGCATCGCGCGAGCGAGTCTCTTCCTCGCGTCGGGCACGATCGTCTCGCGGGTCCTCGGGTTCCTGAAGGCGATCGTCCTGGCGGCAGCGATCGGCGTCGTCGGGTCGGCGAGTGCCGACGCGTTCGCCGTGGCGAACGGCCTGCCCAACACGGTCTACGTGATCGTGGCCGGCGGCGTGCTGAGCGCAGTCCTCGTCCCGCAGATCGTGCGGGCGAGCACCCACGCCGACGGCGGCAGCGCGTACATCAACAAGCTCGTCACCCTGGCGCTCGTCGTGATCGGCGGCGCGACGCTCGTGGCGACCGCCCTGGCACCGGTCCTCGCCTGGATCTACGGCAACCGCCTGCCGCCCGAGACCCTGCAGCTGGCGATCGCGTTCGCGTTCTGGTGCCTGCCGCAGATCTTCTTCTACGGCCTCTACACGCTCCTCGGCGAGGTGCTCAACGCCCGGAGCAGCTTCGGGCCGTACACGTGGTCTCCCGTGCTCAACAACGTCGTGGCCCTGCTCGGTCTCGTCGCCTTCGGGTTCGCGTTCGGCTTCGACCCGGACGGCACGCGCAGCGCGGGGGAGTGGACGCCGGGCATGATCGCCCTCCTCGCGGGGTCGGCGACCCTCGGCATCGCGGCCCAGGCATTCGTGCTGTTCTGGTTCTGGCGGCGGATCGGCCTGCGCTTCCGGCTCGACTTCCACTGGCGCGGGGTGGGACTGCGCTCAGCCGGCCGGATGGCCGGGTGGACCTTCGGGATGCTGCTGCTGACCACGTTCGCGGGCGTCGTGCAGACGAACGTGCTCAGCACGGCCTCGGGCGCGGGCGCGTCGATCGCCGCGGTCGACACGGCGTGGCTGATCTTCATGCTGCCGCACTCGGTGATCACGGTGTCGATCGCGACGGCGTACTTCACCCGGATGAGCGAGCACGCCCGGGACGGCCACCTCGACCGCGTCCGGGCAGACCTCTCCGGTGCCGTCCGCGGGGTCGGACTGATCCTCATGCTCGCGTCGGCCGTGCTCGTCGTCGTCGCGTACCCGTTCGCCGCGGTCTTCCAGCCGGGCAACCTCGCGAACACCGCCGCGCTCGGCAACGTGATCGTCGCGTTCGCGGTCGGACTGCTCGGGTTCAGCATCCTCTTCGTGGTGCAGCGCACGTTCTACGCGCTTGGCGACACGCGCACCCCGTTCCTGTTCACCCTGGTGCAGGTGGTCGTGTTCACGGCGGCGGCCGTGACCTGCCTGCTGCTGCCCAGGGAGTGGATCGCTGTGGGCGTGGCACTCGCGACCACGGTCGCCGGGACGATCCAGCTCGCGCTCGCGCTGGTGCTGCTGCGCCCGAAGCTCGCCCGGCTCGATGCCAGGCGGGTCATCGGCAGCCTCGCGCGGGACTTCGCGGCCGTCCTGCTGCCGGCGGTCGTCGGGTTCTGGCTCGTGTGGTCGTTCGGCGCGTTCACCGAGGGCGGCTTCGCCGTCTCCGACCGGTGGGGTGCGATCGCCGTGATGGCGATCGTCGGTTCGGTCATGCTCGCCCTCTACGGCGCCATCCTGTGGATCTTGCGCTCTCCCGAGTTGCGCGGGTTCGCCGAGCCCGTCCTTGCCCGGCTCCGCCGGTGAACGAGCGGATGCCGCCGGCGTCGGCCGCGGCATCCGTCGGGTCCCACGGGCCCGGCTGTGACCTGCCTCCGAGCCCGCAGGCCACGGAATAGCCGCCGCCTAGACTGTGTTCGACCATGTGAGGCATCCGCGCCGCGGGTGCCAGTGCAGTACGTCGGAATGACAGGAGCGGTTTCTTGCGCGACATCATCATCATCGGATCGGGCCCGGCGGGATTCACCGCCGCGATCTACGCGGCGCGCGCCGAGCTCAAGCCGCTGCTCATCGCGAGTTCGGTCGAGATCGGCGGCGAGCTCATGAACACCACCGAGGTGGAGAACTTCCCCGGGTTCCCCGACGGCATCATGGGTCCCGAGCTGATGACGAAGATGCAGGCGCAGGCCGAGCGATTCGGCACCGAGGTCGTCTACGACGACGTCGTCGAGCTCGACGTCGACGGTCCGGTCAAGCGCGTGAAGCTCGGCAACGGCGGCGAGCACGAGGCGAAGACGATCGTCTTCGCGACGGGTTCGGCCTACCGCAAGCTCGGGCTCGCCGAGGAGGAGCGGCTCTCGGGCCACGGGCTGTCGTGGTGCGCGACGTGCGACGGGTTCTTCTTCCGCGAGAAGACGATCGCGGTCGTCGGCGGCGGCGACTCGGCGATGGAGGAGGCGACCTTCCTCACGCGCTTCGCCGACAAGGTCTACGTGATCCACCGTCGCGACCAGCTGAAGGCCTCGAAGATCATGCAGCAGCGCGCCTTCGACAACCCCAAGATCGAGTTCGTCTGGAACGCCGAGGTCACCGCCATCCACGGCGACACCGCCGTGACCGGTGTCAGCCTGACCGACACCGTGACCGGTGACGTCCGAGCGCTCGATCTCGACGGCCTGTTCGTCGCGATCGGCAACGACCCGCGCACCCACCTCGTGCACGGCAAGCTCGATCTGACCGCGGAAGGCACGATCGCGGTCGAGGGTCGGTCGTCGCGGACCTCCGTCGCGGGGGTCTTCGCGGCGGGCGACGTCGTCGACCCGACGTATCGTCAGGCGGTGACCGCTGCGGGCTCGGGCACCGTGGCGGCACTCGACGCCGAGCACTTCCTCGCGGCGCTCGATGATGCCGGATCGGCGGACGCCGGACCCGAACTCGTCTCAGCCGACCTGGCCGAGGCCGTGCGCTGACGCGGCGCTCGCCACCGAACTTCCGACCAAGGAGAACACCATGACCGCACGTGACGTGACCGAGGCGACCTTCGAGCAGGAGGTCCTCAAGAACGACAAGGCCGTCCTGGTCGACTTCTGGGCCGAGTGGTGCGGGCCGTGCCGCGCCGTGAGCCCGATCCTCGACCAGATCGCGACCGAGCACGCCGACAAGCTCGACATCGTCAAGCTCAACGTCGACGACAACCCCGGCCTGGCCATGAAGTACCAGATCACCGCGATCCCCGCGATGAAGGTGTTCAAGGGCGGCGAGGTCGTCCGCACCGTCATCGGCGCGAAGCCGAAGCCGGTCCTCGAACAGGACCTCGCCGAGTTCATCGCCTGATCCGCTTTCGTCGCCTGATCCGCTCAGGCCGGCCTCGGCCGAACCGCAGGGCCCGCAACCGCGTGACGTGGTTACGGGCCCTGCGGCGTTTCCGGGCGACCCGTCGCGCACGCGACATCCGTTCGGACCCCCTGCACCGGCTGGCTAGCATGGAGACCCTGAACAGAATGGACCAGCACCAGTGAGCTCTGACGGAGTGCCCCAGCGGACCGGCAACAACCTCGACCCGTGGTACGCGAACTACGCCGAGCGAGCCGCCGGATTCGCAGCCTCCGAGGTGCGGGCCCTCTTCGCCGTCGCCTCCCGTCCCGAGGTCGTCTCCCTCGCGGGTGGAATGCCGTTCGTCTCGGCCCTGCCGCAGGAGCTCATCACGTCCGCCTTCGAGCGGACCATGCGCGAACAGGGCCCGGTCGCGCTCCAGTACGGCTCCGGGCAGGGGATCCCCTCGCTTCGGGCGCACATCCTCGACGTCATGGCCCTCGAGGGCATTCGGGATGCCTCCGTCGACGACGTCGTCACGTCGACCGGTTCCCAGCAGGCCCTCGATCTCGTCGCGAAGCTCTTCCTCGACCCGGGTGACGTCGTCCTCGCCGAGGCGCCGTCGTACGTGGGCGCCATGGGCGTGTTCCGCTCCTACCAGGCGCAGGTCGTGCACGTCGCCATGGACGAGGACGGACTCATCCCCGACGCGCTGCGCGAGAGCATCGCGGTGCTCCGCGGGCAGGGCCGGCGGATCAAGTTCCTCTACACGATCCCGAACTTCCACAACCCGGCCGGGGTCACCCTCTCGGCGGCGCGCCGACCCGAGATCCTCGAGATCTGCCGTGCGAACGAGATCCTGATCCTCGAGGACAACCCCTACGGGCTGCTCCACTTCGACGAGCCCGCGCCGCACGCGCTCCGGTCCATGGACCCGGAGGGCGTGATCTACCTCGGTTCATTCTCGAAGACCCTTGCCCCGGGATTCCGCGTCGGCTGGGCGCTCGCTCCGCACGCCATCCGCGAGAAGCTCGTCCTCGCCGCCGAGTCGGCGATCCTCTCGCCCTCCTCGTTCAGTCAGCTCGTCGTCTCCGAGTACCTGTCGGAGGCCGACTGGCGCGGCCAGATCGACGCGTTCCGCGGGGTCTACCGGGAACGCAAGGATGCGATGATCGACGCACTGGGGGAGTACCTGCCCCAGCTGTCGTGGACCAACCCCAATGGCGGGTTCTACGTGTGGGCCACGCTGCCGGATCGGCTCGACTCGAAGCAGATGCTTCCCCGCGCGGTCCGAGAGCTCGTCGCCTACACGCCGGGAACCGCGTTCTTCGCCGACGGCCGCGGCCGCCACGCGATGCGGCTGTCGTTCTGCTACCCGACGCCGGAGTCGATCCGGCTCGGCATCCGCCGTCTCGCCACCGTCATCAACGGCGAGCTCGACCTGCTCGACACGTTCGAGGGCACCGGTCGCCTCCAGACACCAGACCTGCCGGGCATCGAACCTGCCCCGCCAACCGACCTCAAGTAGTGGAGAATCCCTGATCATGAGCGAATCCACGGGTCTGTTCGTCGTCGTTCTCGCCGGCGGGATCTCCCACGAACGCGACGTCTCCCTGCGCTCCGGGCGCCGCGTCGCCGATGCGCTCGCGCGCGCCGGGCACCGGGTCGAGCTGCGCGATCCCGATGCCGGCCTCCTGCCCTTCCTCTCCGAGGCACGCCCGGACGTGGTCTTCCCGGCACTGCACGGCTCGAGCGGAGAGGACGGCACGCTCCTCGAGTTGCTCTCGGCGCTCGGCGTCCCCACGGTCGGGTCGACCGGCCCGGCCGCGCGCCGCGCGTGGTCGAAGCCCGTCGCGAGCTCCATCGTCGCCGGCGCGGGCGTGACCGTTCCGGCGTCGATCGTGCTCTCGCACGAGTCGTTCCGCGAGCTCGGTGCCGCGAGCGTGCTGCGCGTCATCCGAGAGGCACTCCCCGGTGCGCTGGTCGTCAAGCCGGCATCCGGTGGCTCGGCGCAGGGCGTCACCATCGTCGAGGACCCGTCGGACCTGCCCCGCGCGATGGTCGACGCGTTCACGTACGCGGATGCGGCCGTGGTCGAACAGCGCATCGTCGGGACAGAGGTGTCGGTCGGCATCGTCGAGACGGATGGCACGGCGCGCGCGCTGACCGCAGTCGAGATCGTGCCCTCGGCCGGCGTCTACTCGTTCCAGGCCCGCTACAACGCGGGCGAGACGACCTTCTTCGCGCCGTGCCGGCTCGAAGCCGACGCTGCCGCGCGCGCCACGGAGGCCGCGATCGCCGCGCACGGAGCCCTCGGCCTCCGGGACCTCTCGCGCGTCGACCTCATCGTCGACGAGGCCGGCACCCCGTGGTTCCTCGAGGCGAACGTGCTGCCCGGCCTCACCGAGACCTCCCTCATGCCGCTCGCGATCGAGGCGTCCGGCACGGAGGCGACGACGGTATACGACGCGCTGGTGCGATCGGCGGCGCGACGCGGAGCGTGACGCGTTTCACGTGGAACGCACGCACGCCCTGACGCCGTCGTCTCACGGCTTCAGGACGAGCGATCAGAGCCCGTCGAGGTTCTCGCCGAGTTCGGAGAGGATCCGTCGCAGATCCTGGACGGTCGCGAAGTCGATGTTGATCCGCCCCTTGCGCGCACCGAGCGAGATCTTGACGCGCGTGTCGAGGCGGTCGCCGAGCCGGGTGGAGAGGTCGTCGAGGAACTCCTGGCGCTTCCCGGCAGCGGGCTTCTGTCGGGGCGCCTTCGGCGCCTGCGCGGCGATCGCCTCCGCGGCGCGGACCGAGAGGTCCTCGTTGACGATCTTGTCGGCCAGGCGCTGCATCGCCTCGGCGTCGCCGGCAGCGAGGATCGCCCTGGCGTGGCCGGCGCTCAGGACCCCGGCCGCGACGCGCACCTGAATGGGCTCGGGGAGCTTCAGCAGTCGAAGCGTGTTGGAGATCTGCGGGCGCGATCGCCCGATCCGCGTCGCGAGCTCCTCCTGGGTGATCCCGAAGTCCGCGAGCAGCTGCTGATAGGCCGACGCTTCCTCGAGCGGGTTCAGCTGAGACCGGTGCAGGTTCTCCAGCAGGGCGTCACGGAGCATCGCCTCGTCGGCGGTGTCCTTCACGACCGCCGGAATGGTGTCGAGCCCGGCCGCCTTCGTCGCACGGAGCCGACGTTCGCCCATGACGAGTTCGTACTTGCCGGCGTCGACCGGGTGCGGACGCACCACGATCGGCTGGAGCACGCCGAACTCCTTGATCGAGTGGACGAGCTCGGCGAGGTCGTCTTCGTCGAACACCGTGCGCGGCTGCTGGGCGTTCGGCAGCACGTCGGCCGGGTCGAGGCGCGCCAGGTGCGCGCCCGGGACCGTGACGAGGTTCGCCTCGGCGGCCTGCGCGACGGCGGCCATCGCAGCCGCCGGCACGTCGGACTCGGGGAAGAAGACGTCGACGGGGCGGTTCGCCCTCGGCGCCTCTTCGGTGACGGTCGGGATCAATGCACCGATGCCACGGCCGAGGCCGGTTCGCTTGGTCGCCATCAGTTCGACTCCTCCTGCGGTTCCTGCGCGCCGCGCCATGCGATCTCGGCCGCAGCCTCGCGGTACGAGAGCGATCCCGTCGACGTGAAGTCGTACGTGATGACGCTCTGCCCGTAGCTGGGTGCCTCGGAAACCCGCACCGATCGCGGAATGATCGTGTCCAGCGTCTGGGTGGGGAAGTGGTCGCGGACCTCCTGGGCGACCTGCTGCGCGAGATTCGTGCGCGAGTCGTACATCGTGAGCAGGATCGTGCTGAGACGGAGGTCCGGGTTGAGGTGTCGCTCGATGAGCTCGATGTTGCTGAGCAGTTGGGAGAGGCCCTCGAGCGCGTAGTACTCGCACTGGATCGGGATGAGCACCTCTCGCGCTGCGACGAAGGCGTTGATGGTGAGCAGCCCGAGCGACGGCGGGCAGTCGATGAAGACGTAGTCGTACGGCTCGTCCATGCCCGCGAGGTGCGTATCGAGTGCCCGCCGGAGGCGTTGTTCGCGCGCCACCAGGGAGACGAGTTCGATCTCGGCCCCTGCGAGATGGATGGTCGCCGGAACGCAATCGAGGTTCTCGTGTTCCGTCGAGCGCTGCACGACGTCGGCGATCGGCAGGTCGGAGACGAGGACCTCGTACACGCTCTGCAGGTCGGAGCGGTGGTCGACACCGAGCGCCGTCGACGCGTTCCCCTGGGGATCGAGGTCGATCACCAGCACTCGCGCTCCCGACCGAGCCAGGGCGGCCGCGAGGTTCACCGCGGAGGTGGTCTTGCCGACGCCGCCCTTCTGGTTCGAGATCGTGAAGACGCGCGGCGCAGCGGGCAGCGGGAGGACGGCCTCATCGAGGACGGTCCGACGACGGGTTTCGTCGGCGAGCTGATCAGCCAGGGGAGTTCCTCCGTGTGTCATGGATGTTTCACGTGAAACCGGCGCTTCTGTGCCGGGGTCGTGTGCGAGGTCGCCCGGCTCCCTGGGGAGCGTCTGGGTCGATTGCTCGGTGCCGCCCGGACCGGCATCCGGTCGCGAGACCGGACTCGGCGCACCGGGATCCGCCGGGACAGCATACGGCGAATGGATGCCCTCCGCCGCATCAGGGAGCGATGCGACACCGTTCGGGGAGGGTCCGTCGGCCGGTACGGTCGCGGGGGTCGATTCGACGGCCTTCCGCTCGGGTGCGATCACGGGGTCGACGTGCGCGAGCGGTTCATCGGCGGCCGTGCGATGCAGGCTCGACACCGTCTCGGCGGTCGCATCTCCGACGATCTCGCGGATGATGTCCTCGAGGAGCTCGTCCGCGTTCCGCCGGGGGAGCGACTTCTCGTTCGAGGGCCCGGGTTCGGACGCCTCGTCCTCGGTCAGCGCTGCCGCCGTTGCGGCATCCCAATCGAATCGGGCCGAACGCGTCTCGCTGCTCTGCTGCGCAGTCGCACTCGCGATACCACGTGCCTCGGTCCGATGCTCGGGCTCGCTCGTGGGCTGGGTCGTGGTCGAGGACTGCTGGGCATCGGCCACGTTCGGCTGCCTCGGGCCGACGGTCACGGACGCCCGCTCGACCTCCGGGCCGGAGCGCGCCCCGGCAGCGCGCTCGACCTCGGGCGCGGTGGGGTCGCCGGCCGCACCGACCGGAGCGGCGCGCCCGTCAGCGCTTCGCGTCGCCGGCCTGCGCTCGGCCTCCCTGCTGACTTCGCCCGACCCGATGGGGCGCAGCAGTGCGTCGAAATCGGGCTCCGAACCGGGGGCCGATCCCCGAGCACGTTCGCGCGCCTCGTACAGTTCGATGCGGGTCGGCTCGTGAACCTCGGGATCCGTGGCTGGCTCCACCGGGGTGCGTTCGGGCTTCCGACGCTGGAACCAGCCCCGCCCACCGTTCGCCATGCCCCACTCCTGACCCGGTCCGACCGCGCAAGGTGCGGCACGGTCCATTCGAGTCACCAGCCTAACCGCCACCGGGGACAGGGGAGTGCTCCCGGCGCGTGCGTCGAGAGACGTGCGGGCAACGGCGAGCGACCGGTGGGCCAAGCACCGTTTCACGTGAAACGGTGCGCGGTCCGCACGCCTCCCCGAGGGTCGGGCTCGGCCACCGGTCGGTCGGATCAGGCCCGGCCGAAGTCCGCGCGGATCACCCGCGTCGAGGGGTCGAGCGCCAGGGGGCCGCCGTACGGCAGTACCCACTGGGGTCGTGTGTGACCGAAGGGCGGGCCGACGCAGACGACGGCGTCGCGGTTGTAGCGCGCGACCTCGGTGATGATCGCGTCGCGCTGGGCACGTCGATAGTCGGCGCGTTCCTGCGGCGTCCGAGGTCCGGACTCCAGCGAACTCGCCGGCGGGCGCGCCGCGACCACGGCCGAGAGCGGATCGAGCAGCCCGCGTTCACCGATGGCGCGGATGATCCTCGCGACCCAGTCTTCGGGCGGAACCAGTTCGCTCGTCTCGATGAACAGCACGGCCCCCTCGAGCGAGGCGGGCGCGAATGGAAACCTGTCCGCAACCAGGATCTGGTCGAGAACCTCGAGGCAGCCACCCCACGTGACACCCTCGACCGGGAGAGCGCCGCCGGCCCAGGTCCACGGCTCGGTGGCCTCGCGTTCTGGGAACTCGGTCAGCGATCGAGCATCGTCCCAGGGCACGCCGAAGTCCTCGGACTCGCCCGGATCCGTGATCTCGATCTCGCCGCCGTCGATGAGCGCCGCGCGCAGCGAACGCGCGTGGATGTCGTCGACCCGTGGTCCTGCACCGAGGTGCACCTGAGTGCTCCCGCCGTAGAAGCTCGCGATGCCGTGACCCCAGAGCCAGTTGTGCAGGTTCGTGTTGTCGCTGTACCCGACGAAGGGCTTCGGGTCCCGGCGTGCCAACTCGGCATCGAGGTGGGGGATGACGAGGATCTGATCGTCTCCGCCGATCGTGGCGAGGATTCCGCGGATCGACGGATCGGCGAAGGCGGACATGAGATCCGCGGCGCGATCGGATGGCGTGGCATCGGCTCGTCGCGTGGTCGGGTACTCGACGGGGATCAGACCGGTCGCCACCGTGAGTCTGGTCATCGCCTGCTCATGGAGCTCGGGGAAGTACGCGGGCGCCGCCCACGAGGGTGAGAGCACCGCGATGCGATCACCGGGCCTGGCCTTGGGTGGGGAGATCAGCTCGACGGACGCCATTCCACGATGATGCCGCACCCATCGATCGAACGGTGGCGGCCCGCTTCAGGCGGGCGACACCCGGGCGCGGAACACCCTCGTCACCTCGTCGACGAGTCCCTCACCGAGCACGACGACCTCGGTGTCGGTCAGCCGGAACCTGCGGATCGCCTTCTCCGCCGCGCCGATCTCACCGTCGACCCCGGCGCCCTTCATCAGCACGAGCTCTCCGCCCGCGCGGAGCAGGGGAGCGGTGATCGGAATCAGGGTCCGCAGCGCGCTCACCGCGCGCGCCGTCACCTGGTCGAGCGCCCCCGTGAGCCGGACGTCCTCCGCGCGGGCCCGGACGACGTCGACGTTCTCGAGCCCGAGCTCGGCGACCTGGCGTTCGAGCCAGGCGACCCGTCGTTCCATGGGCTCGATGAGCGTCAGGTGGACATCCGGCCGCGCGATCGCGAGCACGAGTCCGGGCAGCCCCGCCCCGGAGCCGACATCACCGACCCGGCCGGGACGGAGCAGCGGCGCGACGAGGCCCGAGTTGACGATGTGCCGCGACCACAGCCTGGGGAGCTCGAGCGGACCGATCAGTCCGAGCTCCTCGCCGTGACGGGCGAGGTTCTCGGTGAACCTCCGGACCTCGTCGAGTCGGTCCCCGAACACCGCCTCGGCGGCCGCCGGCTCGGACTCGAGGGCGTCCCGCCACTCCGCGCGCTCAGTCATGTTCCACGTGAAACGCGCGGCTCAGCCGGCGCGGGTGATGACGGTGTGGCGGTCCGCGCCCTCGCCGCGCGACTCCGAGTGCAGGCCGCGCTCGGCGACCAGGTCGTGCACGAGCTTCCGCTCGTACGACGACATCGGAGGCAGCGCTGCCTCGGCAGCACCCTCGTCGATGCGTTCCGCGGCACGAGCGACCAGTCGGCCGAGTTCGTCGCGGCGCGCGTCTCGAGAACCGCCGATGTCGAGGATGAGCCTCGAGAAGGCGCCCGTCTTGGACTGCACGGCGAGCCGTGAGAGCTCCTGCAGTGCGGTAACGGTCTCGGGGCGGGCGAGCACGCCGAGGTTGGCGTCGGTGCCGGCGTTCACCGACACGTACGCCCGGCCGTTGCGCGCATCGATGTCGATGTCGCCATCGAGATCGCAGATGTCGAGCAGTTCCTCGATGTAATCGGCGGCGATGTCGCCCTCTTCCTCGAGCTGCTCGAGGGTTCGGGCGGGGGTCTCGGTGCGAACCTCGCTCATCGGGCTACTTCCTCTTCTGCTTCTTCGAGCGCGACTTGCCCATCGGCTGCTGGCGCTGCGTGGTCGTGGGCTTCTGCTCGCCTGCGGCATCCCCTTCGGGCCCGGGCTCGACGATCAGCTTGCCCTTGCGGGCCAGCCGGGCCTCGCGGGCCTTGGCCGCGTCGCTGCCGGGCGTGGGCATGTTCCGGATGACGATGAACTGCTGGCCCATGGTCCAGAAGTTCGAGACGAGCCAGTAGAACATGACGCCGAGCGGGAAGGCGACGCCCGAGAACGCGAACACGAGCGGGAGCAGGTAGAGCAGGATGCGCTGCTGGCGGAACATCGGGCTCGCCTTGGTCTCAGGCGACATGTTCTTCGAGACGATCTGGAGCTGCGTGATGAACTGCGATGCCGTCATCAGGATGATCATCGTGACGGCGACCCACATGGTCGCGGCACTGAACGGGTCGCCGGCCATCATCAGATTCCACTGGCTGATGAACGTCGAGCTGAGGGGCGCACCGAGGAACTCGGCGTTGGAGAACTGCTGCGCCAACTCCGGAGTCATGGCGCCGACGCCACCCCGGTCGGCGTGGATGGACGCGTCGTTGAGCACCGAGAACAGGCCGAAGAAGATCGGCATCTGCAGCAGCAGCGGCAGGCACGAGGAGAGCGGGTTGGTGCCGGTCCGCTTGTAGAGGTCCATGGTCTCGCGCGACATGGCCTCGCGCGAGAACTGGTCCTTCTTGCCCTTGTACTTGTCCTGGATCTTCTTGAGCTGCGGCGCGACCTCGAGCATGCGGCGCTGACTCTTGATCTGGCGCACGAAGATCGGGATGAGCGCGGCACGGACGACGACCACGAGGCCGACGATCGCGAGGACCCAGGTGATGCCCGCGGCGGGATCCATGCCGAGGAAGGTCCACAGCGAGTGGAACGCGACGAGGATCAGCTCGATGGCCCATTTGATGGGCCAGAGGAGAATGCTGAAGATGTCCATTGGGCGGGTCAGTCCTTCCGGGACGCCGTGGGGGAGAGTTCGCGGCCGTGCACGTGATCGTGCGGGATCGCGTTGGAGAGCGACGGGGAGGTGGTCGGTGCGGCATCGTGCGCCCGGCGACGCCCGGAACGTCGAGCTCGCCGCCCACGGGCGGGGGCGGCGGGTGCCCACGCGGCCGGGATCACGAACCCGAACCCGGTCACGTGGAAGCGTCGCACGCGGGGGAGTGGGACGTCGTCGATGCCGCCGGACGACCAGGGATTGCAGCGCACGATGCGCCACGCGGTCAGCGCCGAGCCGACGGTCAGGCCTCGGTGCTGGATCGCACCGAGACCGTACGCCGAGCACGAGGGGTGGTACCGGCAGACGTCGCCGTAGAGCGGGGAGACCACGGCCCGGTACGCGCGGATGAGCACCACGCCCGCATTGCGGGGCAGGAGCCAGACGAACCAGGCGAGGTCGCGCACGTCAGGAGTCTTCCGGGACGGAGACGGCCGATCGGCCGTGATCAGCGGATGCCGCGGCTCGCCTGCCGCGCGACGCGGAACCGACCCCGCGCACGAGCGCGGAGGCGAGATCGCCCCGCAGTGCAGCGAAGTCCGCCGCGGACGCCGAGGGAAGCGCGCGGACGACGACGTCGACGGCGGATGTTCCGCCGTCGACGAACTCGCGGCCAGCTGCCTTGAGCCGCCGTCGCACCAGGTTGCGACGGACGGCCGACCCGACCTTCTTGGACACGATGAAGCCGAAGCGCGCGTCGGTCCCGGGCTCCCGCGAGCGGATATAGCTCACGGTGAGGGCACCGGCGACCTTCGCACCACGACGCACGATGAACCGGTAGTCATCGGCGCTCGTGATGCGGTTGGCTTTGGCGAGCACCGAGGAACTTACGCGGAGAGCTCGGTGCGGCCCTTGGAACGGCGGGCCGCGATGATGGCACGGCCGGCGCGGGTGCGCATGCGGGCGCGGAAGCCGTGCTTCTTGGCACGACGACGGTTGTTGGGCTGGAACGTACGCTTGCTCATTCTTCTTCTCCGGCTGGACTCGCGCGGACACGTCAGAGCGCATCGGCGGGGAAACTCGGTGCCCGAAAGGGCTGCGGTCAACTGATTAAAACTACGACCTGCGGATCGCCCGGTCAAACCGAGGCACACGCCGGACCCGACATTCTGCACCGATCCACAGGTTCGCCGCCGCAACGACACGCCGTGAGTGCCTCGATCCCCCGCGCGGCATTTGTCGGAGCAGGTCCGATTCGCTAGCGTGTGACACCAGTTATCCCCAGCCTGTGCGGCGGAATCACGCGGTTCTCGCCTCGCTGCCCACAGGCCGTGGACAACGTTGTGAACAGATGCCTTTCGGGCCGCACCACGAGATTCGTTCGGGGGAGCGACGAGCGGCCGATCGCCGGACGGCGAGAGAAGAATGCGGGGAGCGATGACGGAACAGCCCATCGGCGAAACCTGGGCGACGGTCCTGGATCGTCTCTCGGACGACGAGGCGATCACGCCCATGCTGCAGGGCTTCCTGAACCTGGTGGAGCCGAAGGGCATCGCAGCCGGCACGTTCTACCTCGAGGTCCCGAACGACTTCACCGCGAGCATGCTGAACCAGCGGATGCGGGTCTCGCTCCTGACGGCGATGACCGCGATCGAGGCGCCGTCCCCGGTGACCTCGTTCTACGTCGTCGTCAATCCGGAGCTCGAGGACCTGAGGCAGCCGGAGATGGCCGGGCCCGGTGTCGGCCACGTGGCATCCGCTGCCCATGGCGGCATCGCCGGCGTCGGCCCGACCGGGCTCGGCGCCATGGATCCGACGATCGATTCCCCGGCGGGACCGCAGGCGGTCTTCGACAGCGGCAACGTCGATCGTCCCCGCGACTCCCGGCTGAACCCGAAGTACTCCTTCGACAGCTTC